>JAAYFA010000362.1 GCA_012728445.1 Clostridiales bacterium
CATCGTTTGAGATGTGTGCGAGGAGCCGCAGTTCAATTTGCGAATAGTCGGCGTCCACCAACAGGCAACCATCTTTGGCATGGAAAAAGCGGCGCAGTTCACGCCCCAGTTCCGAACGGATGGGGATGTTCTGCAAATTCGGTTCCGTGGAGGAAAGACGGCCGGTCCTCGTTTCTGTCTGCTTAAAGGTGGAGTGGATACGCCCGTCATCCCCGATGACCTTGACCAGCCCATCGCAGTAGGTTTGCTTGAGTTTGGCGAGGGTGCGGTATTCCAAAATTTCTTCAATGACGGGATGCTCATCGATTAAGGATTCCAGTACGTCCACATTGGTGCAATAGCCGCTTTTCGTTTTCTTCTTTTTGGTGAGGCCGAGCTTAATAAACAGGGCTTCGCTGAGCTGTTTGGGAGAATTCAGGTTAAACTCGTAACCGACTGCTTCAAAAACATTTGCTTCTATGCCGGTGATTTTTTCTTCAATCAACTTGCCGAAGGCGGCTATACCCTTTTTATCTACGGCAAAGCCTCTGTATTCCATACCGGCGAGCACCTGCGCCAAAGGCAGCTCAATGTTATTGAGCAGGTTCGTCTGCCCGTCGGCCTCTATCTTTTCGCTGAGTGTTTTAAAGAGTGCGGGCAGCACGGCGGTATCTAGAGCATCCGAGTTTTCGGTCGTGACCGGGGGCTGCGTGACCGCGTACTCCTGCGCGAGGCGATTGATCTCATAATCGCCGGCGTTGGGGTTGAGCACATAGCCGGTCAGCATGATATCTCCGGCGGCGCCGTCCAATTTAAAGCCGCAACGCTCACAGTAACCGGCAAGCTGTTTAATGTCCGATGTGTATTTTAGAATGGCGCCGTTTTCCAAAAAAGCTTCGATAAACGGTGCAAAGCCAAAGTTCAAGCCCACGATGTGCGTGACTTTTTCGTGCTGTGCAAAGAACATATCGGTAATTTCGCCGGCGGTGTATTTGGTTGTAAAATAAGCCTGCTTTGCTTTTTTGAGCGCTTCCAAGACCGCTAGCGGGTCCTGCTCTTCCACAAACTGCAAGGGTTTTTGCGGCGGCTGATCGGATGATGTCTCGGCGGCTTTTATATCGGCCGACACGGCTTTCAAGTCGAGCCTTTCGAGTAGTTTGAACATCTCTAGGTCCGCCATAATGCCGGTCACTTGAAGCACATCGGGCGCTGTCGGCACATAGTTTGCAAACACGGTGTCCACGGGAACAGCTGCGCTAACGGTGCAAAGCGTGCGGCTTAAAAAAGCCATTTCCTTATCCGCCGTCAATTTGTCTTTGAGATTCTGTTTTAAATCGGAACTTTCCAGCTCCTCATAGAGTTTATCAATAGTACCGAAACGCTGAATCAACATCTTTGCGGTTTTTTCGCCAACACCGGCAACACCGGGCACATTGTCCGAAGCGTCGCCCATGAGCGCCTTAATTTCAATAAGACCGTGCGGTTCTACACCGTACTCTTCTATAATCTTTTCTTTATCGTAGCAAGTTGAAATCGGCCTGCCCATTTTGGTTGATGCAAGCACAACATTCACATTGTCTTTAATCAGCTGCAGGCTATCCCTGTCCCCCGTGGCAATAAAGCAGTGGTCTTCGCCTTCACATTTGTCCGCAAAGGTGCCTAAAAAATCATCTGCTTCCCAGCCCGCCGCCTCAACCGTTTTAATGCCAAGCGCCTTAAGCAAATCTTTTAAAACGGGCAGTTGCTGCGCGAGTTCTTCCGGCATACCTTTGCGCTTTGCCTTGTAACCGCTGTACATTTTGTGACGAAAGGTAGGTGCTTTTACATCAAAAGCAACCGCCACCGCATCGGGTGCGTAATCTTCCTTCAATTTTAAAAACATGGTTATAAAACCGTAAATCGCGTTCGTATAACGGCCATCCTTCGTGGTGAGCAGTTTGATACCGTAAAAAGCTCTGTTGAGGATGCTGTTGCCGTCGATTACCAAGAGTTTCATAATTTGGTTACACTTCCTTTGTAATTGATATGTGATAGAGAAGCGATGGTGGGACGGTGGAGAAGCAATGGAGAAGCGGTAGGGGGAACGAATCAGGGAATTCCTATTGCTTTGCAATTGCTTTTCGTGACGGAGTCATGCTTCTCAATTATTTTCAAAATCCCAACATATTGTACCACATAATTTCCGAATTGTGGTGAAAAAAGTTTTTCGTTATGCTAGTATATGAATAATCAAATTTATCGAATCTATTATTTTAGGATGTGTCCGATTGAACATAGGCAATGTAAAAATATGCGGTCCGGCAGCACTCGCACCTATGGCCGGTGCGGCGGACCGTGCTTTCCGAGAGCTGTGCATAGAGTTTGGTGCGGCGTATGTCGTGGGCGAAATGGTCAGTGCGAAGGGGCTTTGCATGAACGACCGCAAATCGAAAGAGCTTTTAACCCTTTCACCGGTTGAAAGGCCTGCCGGGGTGCAAATTTTCGGTGATGACCCTCAAATTATGGCGCTTGGAGCTGTAAAGTCTTTAGACTTTACGCCGGAGTTTGTTGACATCAATATGGGCTGCCCAGCCCCCAAAGTAGCCAATAATGGCGGTGGTTCCGCACTATTGAAGCAGCCTTTGCTTGCGCAAAAAATCGTGTCGGACTGTGTAAAGGCAATCACATTACCGGTGACTGTCAAACTGCGGACCGGTTGGGACGGCGAAACAGTCAATGCACCGCTGCTAGCGACCCTGTGTGAGCAGGCCGGGGCGGCCGCAATCACTATTCACGGGCGCACAAGAGCGCAAATGTATGCCCCGCCTGTTGATTTTTTAACGATGGAAAAAGTCAAGCAAGCCGTCTCAATTCCGGTCATCGGCAACGGAGATGTAACCGACGCCCGTAGTGCGGCGCACATGATTGAACGCACCGGCTGCGATATGGTGATGGTCGGCAGAGGCGCTTTGGGCCGACCTTGGGTCTTCAGCCAAATCAATGCTTTTTTAAAAGATGGCACCATCCTACCGGAACCGCCCATAGAACAACGTATGGAAATCATGCTGCGGCATATGAAAGCCCTGTGCCTCTATAAAGGCGACTATATTGGAATGAAAGAGGCGCGTAAGCACGCCGCTTGGTATATTAAAGGGATACGAGGTGCGGCCGGCTACCGGCAGGAAACGGGTGCTTTAACAAGTATGCAGCAGTTAGCGGAGCTGGCCGAAAAAGTTGTTGATGACAATCGTATGATGGACTGATTACAAACGAGCAGGCGCCACCGACAGCGTTGATTACTTGTGCGGGCTGTGTTAAAATATGAATATAATTTGTACGAATCGATATAAATATTTTTTAAACAGAGAAAGGAACTATACTCATGAAAAGAACGCTTAGCCTATTGTTAGCCGTTACAATCCTTTTTACGCTGTTAATGCCGGCCTATGCCGGTGGCGACGACGGGACAACCGCCAATGCCATGCGCTTTCGCGATGACGGTAGTTTTACCATCTTGCAAATCACCGACCTGCACAAGAACCCGAAGGATACCTATGACGACGTCAACAACGTCCTTTTAAGACGGTTTGCACAAACGCAAAACCCGGACTTGGTTGTCATCACCGGCGATATTGCCATGAGTGGCACACTCGAGCAAATTACGAATAACATCGGCGAAATCATGACGGCATTCGGCGATTATGACATCCCGGTCGCCGTGGTCTTTGGCAATCACGATTCCGAGACCGGCTTAATCGATCGTGAAGGCATGATGGCTATTTACAACTCACACCACAACTCCATCTCCATTGACGAAGGTACATTACTCCCCGGCTGTGGCACCTATACGGTCCCCATCCTTGCCTCCGACAGTGAAGACATGGCCTTTAACTTATGGATGATAGACTCCGGCGACAACGACGGGGAAGGCAACTATGGATACGTGCAACCCGAGCAAATCGACTGGTACGTCAACAAAAGCAATACACTCAAAGCGCAGAACGACGGGTCGCCATTGCCTTCGCTGATGTTCCAACATATTATTGTACCGGAAATTTATGACGCGCTCCTTGAAGTCGACCACTGGGTCCCCCATGCGCAAAAACATATTTTCGATAAAGACAGATACTTTGTTTTAAACCCTGAGAACACGAACGCGGGTCGGCTGTCGGAATACCCTTGTCCCCCCTACTACAACACCGGGCAGTTTGAGGCGATTGTCGGCCAGGGCGATGTGCTTGCCATGTTCTTCGGCCACGACCACAGCAACACCTTCAACGTTACCCACCGCGGTGTTGACCTTGTCGCAACGCCGAAAGCAAATTTCCAAGGAACGTATGGTATTGACTACGGCGGAAGACTGATAACGCTTAACGAGGCGGACACCGCCACTTACGAAACCCACCTTGTTCCGTTTTCTTCCTTGTATAGTTTCAAGGATTTAAGCTTGAAATCGCTGCTGGCCTCCGGCACAAAACTAAACTCAGTGGAGTTTAAGGCAACGTTTCTTGTTACTGTTTGTACGATTGCGTACAAACTTGAGTACTTCTTTACAACCACGCTCTTAGAGCGCCTCACAGGCAAAAAGTTTAATTACTGAGGTAAGTAATACGAATAAAGCCCGGCATTCGGGCGCCAAAAAAGGGCAGGCTTTACAGCCTGCCCTTGATCTTATTTAATCCGGTTCTACTAATCTTTTTTACGTTTGATGATGTCGTTTAAAATCACATAGAACTCGTCATCATCCATATTCTTTTCTGACCCGTCAGGTTGAGTGGCTTCAACCGGCTCCGCAACGGGATGTTCCGGCGCCACAGCAAAAATTTGTGAAGCATCCGGCAAGGGGGCCGACTCGGATGCTTTGGTAGAGCCGTGGTAAGGCGATTTTGCTGAAGGTGTGTTGTCAAACCCGGTAGCAACAACCGCAATAATAATTTCGTCGACAAGGTTTGCGTCGTAGGTCAGGCCAAAGGTAATATTGGCATCCGGATGGGCCTGTGCGGTGATAATCTCCGCCGCGGCCTGAATTTCTTCAAGATCAATATCTTCGGAAGCGGTGTAGCTGATGATGACACCTCTTGCGCCCTCGATCGTCGTTTCGAGAAGTGCGCTCCTGACAGCGGCGTTGGCTGCAATAACGGCTTTGTCTTTACCGCTGGCCCTGCCCACACCCATGTGTGCATAGCCGGCGTTTTTCATGATGCTTTCCACATCCGCAAAGTCAAGGTTAATAAAACCTGCCATTTTAATCAGTTCGGAAATATTTTTAACACCCTGCAACAGCACCTCGTCCGCCAAAGCAAATGCGTCGGATACGGACAAACGGCGTTCTTCCATCGCACGAAGGTGCTCGTTTGGAATAACAATAAGGCTGTCAACACTCTCCGCCAAACGGTCTACACCCGCCTGCGCTTGTGACATACGTTTGTTGCCTTCAAATTTAAAGGGTTTTGTCACCACACCAATGGTAAGAATACCCATTTCTTTAGCGATTTGAGCGATAATCGGCGAAGCCCCTGTACCCGTGCCGCCGCCCATGCCTGCGGTGATGAACACCATTTCAGTGCCTTTGAGCACGTCGGCAATCATATCTCGGCTTTCTTCCGCCGCTTTTTCGCCAACCTCCGGCTTGCCGCCGGCGCCTTGGCCGCGGGTTGTTCTTTCGCCGATTTGTATTTTGTGCGTAGCTTTGGAGTGAAGCAGTATTTGTTTGTCGGTGTTGATTGCTATAAATTCTGCGCCAAGCACCTCAGACTCTATCATTCTATTGACAGCATTGCCACCGCCGCCGCCGACTCCGATGACTTTTATTTGGACTGTGCTTGCATATTCATTATCAAGTTCCATTGCCATTGCCGAAAACCTCCCATATATTGTATATGACTATACCCCAAACTCGAGTAAATTTAATCGAATTTATATTAACACGTATTATACCCAAATACAAGTAATTTTGCAAATTTACATTCTTTCTTGTTTAATTCTCCGTCTCGGGTTTTATAACCGCCGTCTTTAGTATGGTAAGGTCGAGCGTTGCTTTTTGCCCGGGGTATGTAGCATCTTCGGTTTTAAGGAGTTCTGCCGCAAATACAAGCCTATTTTCAAGCAATTTGGGTGTGCCAAGGTGCATTCTTATCCGACCTTGGTATGTGAGCCACACATCGGTTGTATTCGATATATCAATAAGCGTGATCCCTTGTATGGCGCTGCTGCTGATGGCGGCGAGGAGTTCTTTGTAAATTTCAAGCGGCGACGCCAAGGCGCCGTCCTGCGTGTCTATTTCAAGTATATACCCTACCTGCACGGTTTTGGGCGGTGGGCATCGGAGCAGTGGCACTCCTTCGGCTGGCGGTTGTGTTGTGCGTTCGAGGACTTTACCGATTTTATCTAAAAGAATAAAGTCATTGCCTTGCGCAATAGCGACGGCGGCCTGTGTTTCGGTCAGAATAAAACGGATTGTACCGGGCATTTTGCGGCTGATTTCAGCTTTGCCGATATAGGGCAGGTTCGTTTCAATACGCTCTGCTGCAAGTTCAATATCGCTGAAAAATAGGTTTTTACCGATTGCTAGCCCCGAGATAGCAAAAACTTGCTCTGCATCATAAACAGTTGTACCTTCCACCGTATAGTCGGTGACTTTGAAAATTGCAAAAAACCCGTAAATCAAACCGCCGATGAGCGTTGAAATAATTAGCAATGCGCTGATTATTACAAACAGCAAGCGGCGTTTTTGCTTCTTCTTGTTTTTTTCGACCAGACGCTGCCGCTCCCCGGGCGTCATTTGCCGCCGAGAATGTTGATTTTTTGGTATTTTTGCATTTGTGCCCATTGGACGCCCTTCCCCCGGTGCGGACACCGGATATTCGTGCTCATACAAATCAGTTGATGATGTCACTTCTTTTTGTTTGCCAGTGTTTCAATACACGCCACTATGCGCTGTGCGGAATCGGGCACAGCCATTTTTTGGGCATTGGCACCGATTTGCGCCATTCTTGCAGGATTGCTTAGCAGCCGGTTCACCTCTTGCGTAAGGCGCTCACCGGTCAAGTCTTTTTCCTCAATCATAACGGCAGCATCATTTTCGACAAGTGCCATGGCATTGTGGTACTGATGATTTTCCGCTACGTTTGGAGAAGGAATCAAGATGGCGGGCTTGCCCAAAGCCTGAATTTCGCTGAGTGAACTGGCACCCGCGCGGCTCACGACCAGATCCGCAGCGGCTAGGCAGCGCTCCATGTCGTTGATATATTCTCGTATCATAACGTGTTTTTCTTTTTTAAGATCAATGCCTTTTTGTTTTAACAAACCGGGCAGCCAAGTACCACTGTTGCCGGTCGCGTGTATAAAATAACAATCTGCTGCCCGGTGCTTTGCATGGATCAGCTCCCCCACTGCCTCATTCATCGAACGGGCACCAAGGCTGCCGCCCATGGACAAAATCATGGGGCGTTCATCAAGACCCAGCTCCTGTCGGCTTTTGGCCCTGTCTGCGCCGGCAAGTTCGCCCCTGACGGGCAGACCCGTGAGCACGACAGTCCCCTTTGAATGTAGTCGTTTCCCCGCTGCCGCAACGGTCAACATTACGCAATCGGCATTTTTTGCAACGGCTTTGTTGGCAACGCCGGGGTATGCGTTTTGCTCGTGAATGGCGGTGGGTATGCGGAGTTTTTGTGCCATGCGCAATACCGGCCCGCTAACATAGCCGCCCAACCCAACCACTACATCGGGCTTAAAGTCTTGCAGAATTTTTTTCGCCTGACGGGACGATTTCAGCAGTTTAGCGAGGGTCGATAGGTTCCGTTTTAAGCTTTTAATACTGATGTCGCGGCGAAAGCCACTGATGCCAATGCTTTTAAAGTCAAAGCCGGCCGCCGGAATTAGGCGCGCTTCCATTTTATCGGCGGTGCCGACAAATAGAATTTTCGCTTGTGGACTCGTTTGCCGTATGAGACCCGCAACGGCAAGTGCCGGGTTGATGTGCCCACCCGTGCCGCCCGCGGCAAATAAGATTTTTTTATTGCCCAGCATAATCGCACCGCCTTGTATCTTTTTTTATGATTTATCCATCTTCGCTGTTCTTGAAACGGAAAGCACCATGCCCATTTCCGCAAGCAGTATCAGCAAGGAAGTGCCCCCGTAACTGATGAAGGGCAGACTGATCCCGGTGTTTGGTATGGTGTCGGTCACGACCGCAATGTGTATGACCGCCTGTAACCCGACTTGGAACAGGATACCTGTTACCAGGAGCGAACCGAAGCGGTCTTTTGCTCTGGAGGCAATCACAAAACCGCGCCACATGAGCAGTCCGAACAATATAATGATCAACAGCGCACCGATAAATCCGAATTCCTCACAAATGATTGAAAAAATGAAATCATTATGTGCTTCGGACAAATAAACATGTTTTTGGAGCGAATTACCCAAGCCCTTACCCAGCATACCGCCTGATGCGATCGCATACAAAGAGTTGTTTGTTTGCCAGCGGGCGCCAAGGGGATCGTAATCTTTTTTAAGCCATGCAAATATCCGCACAAGCATATAGGGTGCACTTTGGGGATCTCTGCCCCACGCCACAAACTGAGCCGGTAAAAAAGAGGCTGCCTCGTCCGGTTTATTAACGACCATCCAAAACGCATAGATTGCCCCCACGGCTAATACCAGCCCAATGGTACCAAAAAATATAAACCAGCGAAGCTTTGCGCCGCTGAGGAACAGCATAATCAGGCCGATACCAAAAATCAAAATTGTGCCGGAAAGATGGTTCTCCTTATATATAAGCCCACTCATGAAGATAATCGCCAGCACATACGGCCACAGCAGAGTGACTCTTTTCGCTATTTGCTTGTAATTGCGTTCCATCCCCCAGGCACAGAACATAATCAGGCCAAGCTTTGCCACCTCGGATGGCTGAAACTGACCAACAATCGGCAGCGCCATATAGCGCTTGATGCCACCCCTACCCTCGAGTTTGATAAAATAAAACAACACGACAATGAGCAGAATAATCGACACAATAAGCGCCAGCACGGAGAGTTGTTTGATAAAATCGTGATTGATTTTTGAAAACAAATATAAAACGACGATTCCCATAAGAGAGAAAATAATTTGTTTTGTGATGTAGTAATAGGGGTTGTTCAGAATTTTACCGGAGGAGTCGTTGAGGGCCATAATATAACTTGACGAGAAAACCATGATGAGCCCCGCGCTCATCAAAAACAAAACGATAATCAGAAAGGTCAAATCCATGTCGCCTTTCACAAAATAATCTTTCAGTTTTCTTCTTTTGAGGAAGGAGAAATATTCCCAAAACTTTCTCCGTGCGGCGGATTTGAGATCGTTTTTCAACCGCTCTTTATCCGATAGAATGTTTTTATTTTGAGCCCCGGTCATTGTCCGCCCCCCTCGCTATCTTAAAATTGTCAAACATGCTGTTTTCTCCGACTATTTGAGGTAATACCCGCCATAGTACATCACGAGTATCC
>JAAYFA010000310.1 GCA_012728445.1 Clostridiales bacterium
CATTTCATGCGTTCCAAGGCTCGGATTACAGTTTTCCTTTAGCCGTGGTGAACAATATTTAGATTGCACTTTACTGCGGAACGCATGAAATGCGTTCCCTACAATGCAAGACCCGGTTGCTTACTTGATTAAGCAACCGGGTGACTCTTATTATAATTACCCCACAATAATGTCAACACTATCACAGCTACGGCAGAATTTATCGAACTCCACCGTTAAAAGGAATGAAACGTCTTCACACCCCGCTTCATAATGTAGCGGTACATCGCGATGTCGGCCAGCACCAGTGCAATGAGTGTAACATAAGTGACAAGCTTTGCGTCAAGGGTCTTTATTGTAAACATAACAATCAGCGGAACAGCTACGCTTGCAATGCCAAGCAAAGCGGCCAGCATCACCGCGGCGCTTTGTTTGATGACGGTTATTTCAGTAGACCAGGTAAAATTCGGAAAGATCAGGTTGAGGGCTAGCCCACCCAAGGCCGTGAAAAAAGCGTAGGCGATAGGGACAAAATATAACAGCACAGCCTGTTCAACATTAAACCTGAATATATACTGGAAAATCGATGCGTTGATGATAATGGCGGGAAGCAAAATCGTCAGGTTGACCGCCAGCTTGCTTAAGAAAATGGATTTTGTGCTGATTGGCATGCTTTTAATAATCCAAAGATTTTTCCCCTCAAGCGATATGGAGCATGCTGTCGTGCAAGACATCACGACAAAAAAGGAGATAGCTATCGGTCCCGCTTTGGTGATGATATCATTGATCCCCGGAATCCCGATGAGCGACTCCAGTTTATCCATGCCCATAAAAACAATTGCGATGGATGCCATGGTGAAAAGCACAACGCCAACCCCTGTGTTCAACACATAGCTCACCGATGAAAAATAGCATTTGAGCTCGCGTTTGTAAAGGGCATTAAAAGGGGAAGATTCGTTCAAAGAAGTCATTTTGTAATCCGATGTTGTTCTGTTTGCCGCCATCAAAGTGTTAAGTGGTTTGAATATTTTGCCGACAACAAACGCAAAGAGTGCAAAGGCAGCGGCGGAAATAAGAATGAACAAGAACAACGCAAGAAAATCGGCTTTGCACACGCCGTTCGTGTACAGAACGGCCAGCGGATAAAATTGGTTGACGGCTTTCATAACCGATTGTCCGATATCAACAACATTTGCGATAAAACTGTTGGAGTTGAAAGATAAAATCATAATCCCCATAAACAGGGACAGCGTTAAAATGAGATTGACGATGTTCTTTTGTTTGAAACCGGACGCCGCAAAATGTATCAACAAACCGATAACGGATGCGGCAATAATCGGAACCATCGGCACAAACAGGAACGACAGCACGAAACCGATATAAAACTCAAAACCCGGCATTGCGTAATAGATATATACACCGCCCGCGGGCAACATTAAAATCAAAGCGAAAACAATGTTGATTGAATAAAGCACCATTAAACGGCTTAAAACAATGGTGCTTGTTTTAACCGGTAAAGACATCAGTAGGTCATAGTCGTTGAACCCGAAAATAGTGCCTTTCACCTTGTAAATCGTCGTGAACAGCATGAGCAAACAGCTGGCCGTGAACATAAGCGCGGGCAACAAATACAGCGCGTCAATCTGTTTAAAAGCATCTGCCATAATGACTGAGTAGATTGCGGAGTAGAGCAAAACCATCGCCACGGAAAAAACCATCACGGCGGTAAATGCTACCGACTTGCCCTTCCCGCTTGAACGGGCTCGGCTTTTCGGGTTCAGCGTATGGAGGACATTCTTAAATTCAATTTTTAGCAACAACTTCAGCTCACGCATTTTCAGTCAACTCCAAAAACACTTTTTCCAGACTGCCGTCGCCTTTTACATCATCCGTATTGCCGCAGGCAATCAGCTTACCGTTTCGAATTATTGCAATTTTATTGCAAAGCTTTTCGGCAACATCCAGCACATGGGTCGAAAAGAAAATAGCACTGCCTGTTTTGCACAAGTCGTGCATAATCACTTTGAGCGCATAGGAGGATTTCGGATCAAGTCCGACAAACGGCTCATCCAATACAAGTAGCTTGGGGCTGTGTATCAACGCGGCAATAATTGCGAGTTTCTGCTTCATACCATGGGAGTAGGAGGATATGATATCCCCAAGGTTTTCTGTCAGATCAAACAGGTCTGCATATTTTTTTATCCGTTCTTCCCTTTCACGCTTTTCCACTTTGAATATATCTCCGATAAAATTCAGGTAAGCAATACCCGTTAAATATTCATACAAATCCGGTGTGTCGGGGATATAAGCGATGATTTTTTTACAGCCGATCGAATCGCTTTTGACGGACAGCTTGTTGATAAAAATATCGCCCTCATCAAAATCAAGTATGCCAACCATCGCCTTGATAGTCGTGGTCTTACCGGCTCCGTTTGGGCCGATGAACCCGAAGATATCCCCCGCGTCCACCTGAAGGGTTAAGTTGTCTACGGCTTTTTTGCCGCCTTTGTAAGTTTTGGATAACTTGTCAATCTTAAGCATAAAAGTATTGTGTCCTTTCATTTAAGCGTTGCCCAAACATAGGGGCTTATGAC
>JAAYFA010000246.1 GCA_012728445.1 Clostridiales bacterium
ATAACCCACGAGGAAAAGTGCGACAATGCCAAGAACAATGAACACGTGCTTGAGTGTCTTGCGCTGCCGCATTCTTTCGCTGTAACTGCGCTTATTCCGGCTAAGCCCGCCTCTATAGGCCGTGGAAAAGTCGGTAAAGCTTTGGTGGCGCGCGGGCAGATCATATTTAGAATTCGTTTTCTTTTTCATATTAAAAATCACAACCCCTAAGCAAACAGTGAACTGCCCGAAAAACCGGTAAAGGCGAGTGACAGCAATGCGACGTAGATGAAAATAGCGGGCGTCCCTTGGAACGCAGGTGGGATATCCTTGTTCGCACAAAGTTTACCCATGCCCTTGCTGATTAAAAACACCGCCAGGAAAAAGGCGACGCCGGCGCCTATTCCGGTGCCGATACTTTCGGAAAAGCTGTAGGCGGCGCGGTAGTTAATAAATGGCACCGCGAGCACCAGCGTGTTCAGCGCCGAAATACCGAGCTGGCTGAGGAATTTCGGCTCCGCCCCTAAAACAACCCAAAACAAGACAGCGGTTAAAACGTAAGAAACAATCAGAACAGCAATAAAAACAGCTGTATGTCCTGTGTCGCCGAGCGCTTTTATAGCGGGAATAAAGTCCAAAATCCGACAAGCGGCGGAGGTTATAACCCCAAAGTAGACGATGTAGGATGAAAACAGCAGCAATCGCCGCGGTTTTGCCGCAATGCGCACCGCTTCGCTCGTACCGTAGCCGCCACTGAAAACCAGGTTTTGAATAAACACGGTATACAGCGTGACATGCAGCATATCAAAAAACCAGCCTGCTCCGTTCATGTGGCCGCTCCTTTCTACTTTTAATATTTATAGCCCATCATGGAACATGCAAGAGTAGAACCCTTGCCAACTTTTTCACTTGAATAGATTGCGCCTAAATCTGTAAGAGCGTTCTGCTCTACCTGAAAAATCATGTTTAGGAATCGGTCAGTTTATTGCCCTCTGACGGGGTATCGCATTCTTCCAGGAAATGAAGTAAGTCCATAAACCTTTGATCTATTAAATCGGGGTTGGAATGACCGGGAATGCCTTCCGGTTGATCCTGCGGGGTATCCGTGTGCGCCGCCTGTGTTTGTGAAGCTTCTTGTGGCGGTTCTTGTTCGGTGTTAAGTGACGACTCCTCGGCAATCGAGCTGTGCTCGCCGGAGTCTTCTTCGGATGATTCACTTGGCACAGGGTTATCCTCGCCGTGCGTGATCGCCTCGGCCTTGTCTTGAACGCCCGGTTCTTCCGCTTCTGAAGTTTCATTCTCGTTCACCGGCTCGCTGTCGGCCGGTGGGTCGGCGTTTTCAAGGGCCTCGGGCACATCCGTCTCGGTTCCCGCCTCGGTCACAAGCGTATTGATTACCGGCGCTTCGGCGGTGTCGTTGGATATTTTGTCGGTGGCCGGATCGGTAGGCACTTTAAGCGTTACGGGCATCGGGTTAATTTGAATCATCATCGCTTTCGCATGTTGCGGGTAACGGCGGATAACGACGGCTCGCAGTGTCGCTGCCAAGAACCCCAATACAATAAAGCCGCCGAAGGGCATGAGCATCCCCGACGCCCTGGGTAAAAATCGGACAGGTTTGTCCCAAATTGTACCGTTGCCGACCAGTTCGCGTATAAATCCGACAAGGAGAAACACCGCGGAATACCCGATGCTTGCTGCGAGAGAATCAAAAAACGTATACTTGACCGTGTTTTTTACGGCGATTTTTTCACACCGCAGCACAGCCAGCGAGTTTGCGGCTAAAAGCGACAGATAAATGCCGACAGTGATGCGTATGCCGGCGTTATTTTTTTCAAGATAACAGCTAAAAGGACTAATGACGACCAAACCGATGAGCATGTATAGCGTCACCCGCACCCAACGGATTGTCTTTTTTAAAAATGCGCTTGCGATAACTTCGGTCAGGATTAAAATTAAGGTATAAATGCCGGCAAGCAGTGCCGCCGCACGAAGGGAAACCGCTGCGGCCACCACCGGACAGATGCCGATTACTTGTACCAAAATGGGGTTGTGAACAAGGATGCCTTTCAAAAAAACATCTTGAAGGGGCCCTGCTTTCTGTTTGCGGTTAGCGGGCATCCGCGCCACCTCCCGTCTCGAGCTCTGCCTCGGCGAGAGGGTTGGCAGGGGGCTTTATTACGGATTTCCTCAGTTTATCAAGGCGTATACCGGCAAAAGGCCACACGGCATTTGCCAGCAGAACCGCAAAGCAAACACCTTCTTCAAAAACACCGAAATACCGCAAGAGCATACACAGCAGCCCCGTAAACATGCCAAACATCAGGCGCGGTAAGGGCTTTTGCGGGGACTCCGCCGTTTCGGCATTCACGAGGAACAGCGCCGCAAAAACAAGAGAGCCCGAACAAAGCTCCAACACCAAAGAGGACAAAGAACTGTTTGCACCCCTTGGAAAAAGGAACGCCACAACGCCGCAGGCAAACAAGAAACCAAACGAATTATACAGCGCAGACGCTCGGGTAAATAAAAAATAAAAAGCGGCCGCAAGCAAAACCAAAATAGCACCCGAGCCCATCGGCCCCGGAATACTCCCGGTGAGAAGATGAAGGATATTGATAGGGGAAAGCCGCATGGAGTCCCCCACCTGCAACATGGAGGCGAGTGACGAGCCGGCTACGCCCGGCGCTGTCGAAAGCCGGAACAAGGCGAATTTGTCCGCAATCGCAGGGTAGTTAAACACCTCTGCCGGCCAGCACACACATAAAAAAGCAAAGCCTGCCGCGGCGGGCATAAAAGGCGCGTTATGCGTTGAACCAAAAGGCATTTTTGCGACAATAATCGCAAAGGCGCAGCCGATAGCCGCGCGTCCAAGGGGAAAGGAAGCGGGCAGCATTAGCGCAATAACGGCGCCGGTAAAAAAGGCGCTGAAGTCATAGGGCGGTTTTGCACGGGGCAGTGTAAACTTGACGCCGACGAGGTCGAAAAGTGCCGAACCGGCCGTGCAAACGGCAAGCAACAACAACGCTTGTGCACCATAATAGTACCAAGCCATCACGGCAGGTGCCAGGAGCATAAAAAGCAAGTTTAAATAATGTTTTTTAATTTGTTTTTCGGCGGAAAGCTCCGTCTTTTCAGTCGGCATGCTTTCACCTCCATCTTTATCGGGATAAATTAATTTTCAGGGGTTGCGGCCGTCGCCAAGTGGCGCAGATGTTCAATGGCGGCTTTGGCGTCCGGGGGCCCGAACACCGCACTGCCCGCAACAAACGTGTTGGCGCCGGCTTTTGCGGCAAGGGCTATGGTGGACTTTGCTATGCCGCCGTCCACTTCAATATCCATCTTGAGCCCGCGGCGCTTACACGCCATGCGAAGGCGTTCGATTTTACCGAGCGTTTCCGGCATAAAAGGTTGCCCACCGAAGCCGGGCTCGACAGTCATAATAAGCACCATGTCGATCAGGTCCAAAAATGGGAAAAGTTCTTCGACCGGCGTTGCGGGCTTTACACAAAGCGAGGCACTGCAACCGGCCGCTCGTATAGCCGCAATCGTTTCGACAACCGGCGAATCTGCCTCAATGTTGAAGGTGATGATATCCGCGCCTGCCTTTGCAAAATCCGCGATAAACCGGAGCGGCTCACTGATCATTAAGTGCACATCGAAAGGCAACTTAGTATATTTGCGCAGACTTTCAATAATCGGTGCACCGAAGGTAATATTGGGGACAAAATGGCCGTCCATGACATCTAAGTGCATCATATCGGCGCCGCTGTTCGCCATTCGGACAACTTCTTCCCCAAAACGGGAAAAATCGCAGGATAACAGCGAGGGAGCAATTTTAATCAACTGAGAACACCTCTAACTCAAACAATTCAGTGCATAAACTTTAACCGTTTATTCATAATAAAGTCAATGAATGGTAACACTTGCAGGGCCCCTTACAGGGTATAATAAGAACAAGCAAAGAGATTTGCGATTATTTAACAAAATCTTTTTCATACTCTTTACCCTTCCTCATGAAGGAGTCGGATGCCTAGGCATTCGGCTCCTTTCCCTTTTTACAAGCTTTAGACGTCGTAGCTGTTTAAATATGTCGCTTGCTCCGGCGTGAGCTCGTCTATAGCAAGCCCCCAGAACATCAGCTTTCTTCTTGCCACTTCAATGTCAATCGCCTGTGGGACATCGACCACTTTGCATCGGCTGCCGAGTTCATCCTTGGTGTTGGCCAAGTATGCGGCGCTCAGGGCCTGTATGGCAAAGCTCATGTCCATAATCTCCGCCGGGTGACCGTCGCCTGCGGCAAGGTTGACCAACCTGCCCTCGGCTATAATATTGATGCATTTGCCGTTGGCAAGGGTATAACCCATAATATTTTTTCTGCGTTGTTTCTTTGTTACAGCGATTTTTTCGAGTGTTTCAATATCAATTTCCACATTAAAATGCCCGGCATTGCAAAGGAGCACGCCGTCTTTCATGAGCAGAAAATCTTTTTCGGAAATAACGTTATTACAGCCCGTAACGGTGATAAAAAAGTCGCCGAGCTTTGCGGCTTCACTCATCGGCATAACGGCAAAACCGTCCATCTTCGCCTCCAAGGCTTTAATGGCGTCAATCTCTGTCACGATAACATTAGCCCCAAGGCCCAGCGCGCGCATCGCAACGCCCTTGCCGCACCAGCCGTAGCCGGCGACAACCGCCGTTTTACCCGCAACAATCAGGTTCGTGGTTCTGTTGATGCCGTCCCAAACGGATTGCCCCGTCCCGTAGCGGTGATCAAACAGATATTTGCACTTGGCGTTGTTCACGGCGATCATCGGGAACTTGAGCTCACCCGCTTTATCCATGGAAACGAGCCTGCAAATGCCGGTAGTCGTTTCCTCACAGCCGCCGATGACATTCGGCAGCAGCTCTTTGTACTCATTGTGTATCAGGTTGACCAAATCGCCGCCGTCATCAATGATGATATTCGGCCCATTTTCGATCACCTTTTTTAAATGGTTTTTGTATTCCGCCGGTGTTGCGTCATACCACGCGAAAACATTGAGCCCGGCCTTGGCCAGCGCCGCTACAACATCGTCCTGCGTGGAAAGCGGGTTACTGCCCGTCACATACATTTCCGCCCCGCCTGCCGCCAATACGAGGCACAGGTAGGCCGTCTTCGCTTCCAAGTGAATAGAAAGCGCGACTTTCAGCCCCGCAAAGGGTTTGGATGCGCTAAAATCTTTTTCAAGGCTGCGCAGCAGGGGCATATTGCTCTTGACCCAGTCAATTTTATCCTGTCCGTCCGCCGCTAAGGCAATATCTTTGATGTCATACATAATTATCTTTCCTACTTTCCTCTCATAACTGCTTCATACTGTATATAGTGCACAGGTAAATATATCATAATAAAGCGTAAATTACAAGACGGAAAGCGCACGAAGACACCGTAATGATGGCGAACAATCCGTCGCAACCGGTAGAGGCGCGTACTGCGCGTCCGAGAAGAGAGGGGTTTCTAATCCTGAATGTCATCCGCAGATGACGTTGTCGCCCTGTGGGCGCCGGCTCCTTTGGAAAAGAAGCCTTTCGGTTGCCCCTTCGCAAAGGAGAGGTTCTCTCCTTGACTTATTATAGTTTTATGATATAATATTAATTAAGCAAATATAAAAAAGAATTAAAAAAATCGATCTCCGAATTCGTTCTTTTGAAGCGGGGGAACTACACAACCGGTGGGGTGAATCCTATTTACGTAGGTAGGGCAAACTTGGTGCCCGAATCCGTCAACTAACCTCGTAGGAGTAATCCAAGCGTTGCGTTTTAGTCTATATAGACTTGACCTGCGCTTTTTTTGTCGTTTTTTTGAGAGGGTGGAGAAGATGAGCAAACATTGGCCGGTATTATTTGTTTTACTATTATTGTTTTGGATTGTGATTTCCGGAGAGGCGGATGTACAGCATCTGATTGCCGGTGCGTTTATTTCGTTGATCGCTGTTTTGTTTTGGCGTGTCCTTACCCCAAGGTTGCCTGCTTTCCCGCTTTCGGGGGAACTGCTGCGTCTGGGTTACAGCCTTTTTCTACTCGCAGGGTATGTGATCTCTTCAAACATCGCGGTTGCAAAAACACTGCTATTTTCCAAACCCGGCGTTAGTCCGGCTTTCGTGACGATGGATACAGGCATAAAGAGCAATTGGGGCAAGGTGTTTTTAGCGACATGCATCACCATTACCCCGGGGACGATTACCGTTGACCTTGACCCGGATACGGGGATTTTTGTTGTGCATACCCTGACGGAAGAAAATGCCGTTGACTTACACTATTGGCGTATTATTGACAAAATCAAAGCGTTAGAAACATGGAG
>JAAYFA010000076.1 GCA_012728445.1 Clostridiales bacterium
CAACCGTAAAACCATTCGAGAATTTCCCTTGGACTGCTATTACGATGATGTTTTGGCGTACATTAACAGCAACTATGCCGATAAAATAAACAATTACGAAGTCTACACGCATGGCGACTGGGTTTGTATTGAAGACCAACCGGTACAGGCAATAACGCAGCTGTTCGAGTCAAGCAAGGTGTATAAATTATTGTTCCGGTTTTATAAAGCCGATGACGCGGCGGTAATGTCACGTGACCTGAATGAAAAGTTCCATGACCGCTTTTTGTTTGACCGCAGTTGGCCGTTCGGTTTGGAGATGCATATAAAAGAAAGCGGTAAGGGCCACTGCGTAAGGATTTTGAAAGAAGAGATGTGCCCCGGTATTCACACGTCGGTTGCTATCGGCGATTTTGAAAACGATATTACCATGCTCAAGGCCGCGGACATTGGCTTTGCGATGGAAAACGCGCCGAATCATGTTAAACAAGCGGCGGACAGAATTGCGCCGTCAAACGACAACGACGCAATTTGCTATGTGATTAACGCGTTGTTACAGCAGGATTCAAAAGAGTAAAAGAGTAAAAAGTTCAGTTATTTGAGGTGAAGCATGAACCCGCAAGCCTTTCACGATGCCTGTGAATTTGTTGCCGGCCAAGACCCCGTAAAGGCAGGCATCGGCACCCTTTCCGAAAAAACGCTGCATGCTGTTTTAAAACACTATTTTGCGTCAAGCACCGACGAGCACGAAATAAAAATCGGCCGTTATGTTGCCGACATTGTGGGCGAGAACGGGATTATCGAAATACAAACACAGGGCTTTGATAAACTCAGGAACAAACTCACCGAATTTTTGGACTGCGCAAGGGTTACGGTGGTGTATCCGATTGCGCAAACAAAATGGCTCTGCTGGATCGACAGGGAAACCGGTCATGTCACCCAAAAACGCAAGAGCCCCAAGACCGGCACGGCTTTTGATGCGGTTTTTGAGCTGTACAAAATAAAACAGATGCTGAAGCATCCGAATTTGACCATCTGTTTAGTGCTGCTGGAACTCGAAGAATACCGCTACCTTGACGGTTGGAGTAAGGACAAGAAAAAAGGCTCCTCCCGCTGTGAGCGAATGCCGGTCAAACTAGTCGATGAAATCTATTTGCACAGTACCAAGGATTACAGCGGTTTGATACCAAAAAGCTTGCCGATGCCGTTTACGACTAAAGACTTTGCCAAAGCAGCGAAGATTAGGTTGCGGGCCGCGCAAGTTTCCCTAAACATTTTGTATGATATGGGCGTTGTTGAGCGGGTAGGCAAACAAGGCAACGCATATTTGTATGAATACATTTAGTTGCTTGACACTGCTACCATGGGATAGTAGAATACAAAAGTGACTGTCCATTGGTGCAACAGATTGTTGTACTTTAAATATGATTGAATGAGAGGTATGCACATGAAGAGAGATTATCTAGGCACACCGGTTGAAATGAAGGAGACGCTGCAGCGCCTTGCGATAAGGCAGAAGAGAGAAGACAACCCCGAGAGAGTGAAGTTCTTGGAAAACCTGCCAAAAACAGCACTGAATGCCGCGCAAAAGAGCCGTCTACCCGACTTTTTAACAGCGGAGACAGTTACTTGTGTTTATGAGGATGACAAAGGCGTGCTTTGGCTTGGCAGCAACGAAGGCTTGTGGCGCATTTCCGAAACGGAGCCGGAAGAGCTTGACCGCGTCCAATGTTTCCGTGCAACGGCCTATATGCTGGACAATGAGGTGCAGGCGGTTGACGGCGATGGTGACAATGGCGTTTATGTGCTGACTCGAACAAGTGTGGCACACATTGCAATGAAGCTGATGACCGCAAAAGAAAAAGCAGTTTTCTTGTCGGAAGTTGATATGAAACATGTGCAGCGCAGAGGCATGCTCAGCGGCGGCCGCTGGGACGAAAAGAATAAGCGCTGGGTTGGCAGGGAATCCGACAATGATGGTCTGTGGACAGCTCTTGTTGCCATGGGAGACATCTGCCGTTACGCTGTGCTGAAGGATGATCCATCCTCCACAAAAGAAGAAATCGCTCGGGCGAAAGAAGTGGCTACCCGTTGGACAGAAGCGGTGCTGCTGTTGGCTTATATTCCTGCTTGGAAGGGCGTAGTCCCATCCTTTGTACGTTACAACGAGCCCGGCACCAACAGAGCGAGTAAAGAGTTTTTGCTCGAGGGCAAAGAGTATAAAATCAATATGCCGGATAATGGACCGACCGGTTATGTGGTAAGCAAGGTTGGGCCGTTGCATCCCGAGGACTGGGCAACACAAGGTATGCCGGAAATTGTCTTCCGCAATGTGGAAGGGTATATTGCTCGTTCCTATCATGTCAATGACCCGGAAAATGATCCGATTCCTTTCGAGGACGGCGTTTTCTTCCGTAAAAAACGCACGCCCGACGGCAAGCTTATTTCCGTGCGCATTCCGTCCACCTCCGAAAAAGGCGACGATTTGCCACCGCTGCTGAGCATTGACAGCTCTATGGAGATTCCGGAGCGGCTGAGAAAACTCTATACGGACGAAGTCAACCCAAAAACGGGTAAACACTGGGGCGACGATGACATCACCTACAAATGCGATACCTCCAATGATGAACTCGTTGGCCATTATGCCGTGTGGCATTTGGCTTATGATGTTTTGGGCCCGGAAGACCCGGAGCTTGCCGAAATGATTAAGACCATTACCCAAAGGCACGCAAAGCATTTTACGGAAAATAACTATTGCCATACCGACGCCGGCGGCCAGCCGACCTCTTGGGCGCGTATGAACCGTGAGTATTATGTCAACGAGTTCAGCGACGGCTTCCCCGACGCACCGCTTGGCTTGTCTATCTTGCTGCAACTGTATAAGGTTGCCCACCATATTACAGGTGACGAGCAGTGGAATGAAGAATACCGTAAGCTCGCACTCGATGAGCCCTACCGCTATGCCGACTTACTCAAGGAGCATTTTGAACGTTACCGCATCATCGCAAAAGACCTTGTTGAGGATGAAAACGATGATGAGGAAATATTCAACCGTGTTGTGAAAATTATGAATTACTCCGACGTACGCATGGCTGCCATTTCCTACTACACCCTCTCGCAGCTTGAAACCGACCCGGTTCTGGTTGAAAAATACCGCGCAGGCGCAGATTCTTGGTGGGAGCTTGAAAAATACGCGCGGGATATTGAGTGGTCGCTGATGTATCAGGTGATCAACAACGAAAAAGAGCAGTTCGACGGTTTTGGACGCTCTTGTTTTGACATGCTGAAATGGCAAATCAATCGTTACCCGGTCAACTCCCGTGAGTTATTTATGGACAACTCCACCCGCCCGGATATGCGCGAAGATGAAGGCTATATGTTCTATAAAGACAGCGAGAAACCGTATGCCGTCGCAATGGACGAGCGCGGCAGTGTGGGCGCAAACTTCTTCCATGCAAAGCAGGGGCATGCGCGCAAGACCCTTCAAGAGTCCTACAACCTCATCATGCCTTACTGGCTTGCCCGTTACAACAAGCTGATTGTTGAAAAAGGTAAAGACAGCGGTCTGCCGTTTGATGAGCTGTTTAAAGTGCTGGACCAGGATTAA
>JAAYFA010000401.1 GCA_012728445.1 Clostridiales bacterium
CCGTGGAGCATACGCGAAGATTCATATCGTTATAAGAATACTGATGTATATAATATTTGCCGTCAGTTTCATCAATGGTTTTTACGGCGCGCGGAGATACCGTGAACATGCTGTAGCGTATTTGTGCAAGACTGTCGTACGGAAGGTTATAAGCACTGACAAATTCATACTCATTGCCCGCGGAATCCCATACGCCGTAGCCTACGGACGAGGAAAGCAATTTTTCCTTAAAGACGTCGTATTCTTCCGAAAGCTCGGCGAGAAGCACCTCAGACGCCGTCTCGTCAAAAACAGTGATGTAGCGTTTCAGCAGATACGCGTTGTTGACAAGTTCATCATCGGTATTGTTGTTGGAATCCACACGAACCATAACGTACACAAAAATAACTATACACATAAGGATAGTAAGCACTACAAGCGTATTCATGACCGTAAGCTTGAGTTTTATCTTATCGAGCATTTTTATCCTCTTTCAGCGTATAGCCCATTCCGCGCAGCGTAACGATGCGCACTTTGGCGCTGTTTTGAAGTTTTTTTCTCAAATAATGTATATATATTTCCACGGTATTTTCGATAGCTTCGCTGTCGATGCCCCATACCGTATCGAGCAGATAGTCTTTGCTTATCACGCTGCCTGCGTTTTTCATGAGTATTTCAAGCAAATGAGCTTCCTTGGAGGTAAGCTCTTCGAGCATACCGTTTACGGTCAGCTCGCCGTTATTTGCATTGAAAATTATATCGCCGAAAGAATACTCGCGTTCGGTAAACACGTCGCCTCGGCGCCTTGCCAACGCCTTTATCCTTGCAATCAGTTCTTCCGTTGAAAAAGGCTTTGTGAGGTAATCATCGGCGCCGTATTCGAGCCCCGTTACCTTATCGTCGATGCTGTCCTTTGCGGTCAGCAGCATTACGGGCGTGAGAACTTTATCGGCGCGCAATTTTTTAAGTACGGTTATTCCGTCCATTTCGGGGAGCATGATATCGAGCACTATAACATCGTAAATATCCTTCGAAGCCTGTATATAGCCGGATAGTCCGTCATAAACGGCGTCCGCATGGATATTATTGCGTGCAAGCATGGCGCAAAGCGGCTTTGAAATGCCTACTTCATCTTCGACAAGCAATACCTTCATAGTGCTCCCCTTCCCCTGAATTTTGTGTATATATTATAACACCCACCGCACGATAAAGTCAATTGAGGCATATACGTGCCAAAGGCGCCACATAAAAATAAAAAACTCTTGATTTCGGCGAATCTGTAGTTTATAATATCATTCGTCATGATGCTGATGTGGCTCAATCGGTAGAGCAGCTGATTTGTAATCAGCAGGTTGTAGGTTCAAGTCCTATCATCAGCTCCAAAACCATTAAATAAAACCGCCTAAACAGGCGGTTTTTCTTGTCTCTTCTTTTTTCGTGTGTTCTGCTCTTGCACGGCGCTATTGATACCGTTATTAATACTTATGAAATTGCCGTTGATTCTTGTTTCTTAAAACTGTTGAAATTATTCACGTGCAATTATTGACTTTTCCGCACTGATAAGTATTTAATGCAAAACTCATACACAATTTAATACTGCTGTTCATTCGGGATTCTGCGAAGCTGTTCGCAGTTTTCTCATTTTTTGCATAAAAGAGGTCTGCACACAACACCTAATACAGCGAAGCCCACCGAAGCGACATAGGCGCGATTTGCTCTTTGTGAGATTCGCCGAACCGACCACTGTCTTTACCCTCTGCACCCCTCTATATGAAGCAGGCGAATCCTTTTAAACCAATAATAATTGTATGGACTGTTATCCCTGTTATCTCCGTTATCCGAATGCGCCGCTATAAGAATTTGGGGCTGTGTGGCGACAACAAAGAGAGAATGTC
>JAAYFA010000342.1 GCA_012728445.1 Clostridiales bacterium
GCCAAAAGATGCCGGGATGACATCACCACGTACTCGACATTTGAAGTAAACGAAGACAGCCTCAAATTTAAAGCGTTTTACGATACCGGTCAACGGTGTGACGCATACACCATTAAAAAAACTGTCAACGATTCAAAACCGTTCGAGGAGCCGGCTGGTTTTGATCTATACAGCATCGTCAAGCTCGGCGGGTTTATTTATACGGTGATAGATATGATTGGCAAGATGGGTTAAGCGGTGTCAACGAGTGACATTACCGAAGAACTGAGCAATCTTGAAATAATGACGAATTTATCGGTTTTTGCCTAAACTATTGCAACTTACGCTAACATATATTATAATGTTAGCGTAAGTTGCAGTTAGGGGGTATTCTTATGACAAATAATCAGAAGTTGCAAATTTTCATTGACGGCGGGAATGATATTTTTACAGTTAAAGATCTAAGAAAAGTAAACATTCATCATGCTTCATTACCCGCCTTTATTAAGGCGGGTAAACTGGAAAGGATTGCCTACGGTGTTTATGCGACTCCTGAAGCGTTTGAGGATAAAATGTACATCCTGCAAAAGCGAAATCCCAGTATCATTTATTCCCACGGGACAGCGTTATATCTACATAATTTAACCGACCGTGACCCCATCTCTTATACGATAACTGTCCCCTCCGGTTTTAACACAAAGCGATTTATCGACGAAGGACTTTGTGTGCGTTTGATTAAAAGAGATCTGCATAGCGTTGGTTTAACCAAAAAAACCACAGTCTTTGGTCATAGCATTAACGTCTATAATCTCGAAAGGACTATTTGTGATATTATTCGCGACCGCAACAATATGGATGTCGATATTATTACGGAAGCTATCAAGCGGTATGTAAAAAGATCCGATAAGGACTTGAATATTCTAATGGATTATGCCAAGAAATTCCGAGTAACTCAACTACTGCGCAATTATTTGGAGGTGTTGCTGTGAATACACCAATGCAGTTAAAAGCACGTGTGCGAAATATGGCAAAAGAAAAAAACTTGGAAGCCGAGGTTGTACTTCGACAGTATATGTTGGAAAAAGTGCTGGAGAAAATCTCGCTTTCAACATACAAAGACAACTTCGTACTCAAAGGTGGTATGCTGATTGCCGCAATTGTAGGAATAGATGCCCGTTCAACAATGGATATGGACGGTACGTTAAAAGGGGTTATCCTGAAAAAAGCACAGATTGAAACTATGTTTGCTTCAATCCTTGCTGTCGAAATCAGCGATGAAGTGAAAATGAAATTAGTGGGCATTGATGACATTCGTGATGAAGCCGAATATCCCGGGTTTCGCGTAACAATTGAAGCGATTTTAGATAAAACAAGGCAGATGATCAAGTTGGATATTACAACCGGCGATATAATAACACCAAAAGAAATTAATTATTCTTTCAAGCTCCTGTTTGAAGACAGAGCAATAGAGATAAAAGCATACAACTTGGAAACAGTTCTTGCCGAAAAACTTGAATCCGTTATTATTCGTGGCACAACCAATACACGAATGAGAGATTTTTATGATATTCATATGTTAATATCCCTGCACTCCACGAATATCGATATGCGTGTTTGTTCAGAAGCATTAAAAAAGACAACCACGAAAAGAAAAACAAATTTGCAATTTCAAAGCAGCACACTTGCTGTTGACATGCTTGAGCAAAGTAGCATTATGGTAAATTTATGGAAGCGGTATCAAGGTCAATACAAATACGCAGAAGATATAACATGGCAGCATATTATTGATAGTGTAAAATGTTTGATGGAGTACACTAATATAAATTAAACTCAAAAAAATTCCTTCATAGCAACCGATCACCTCATCTTGTGACGCTTCCAACGCCGGAGAAATAATTTAGTGAAGGCAGACAATGCATCAAAACATTGCCTGCCTCATTTTTATTTATTTTAGCCAATAAAAAATTAGTGTTCCTATTGTAGCAATGGCTACCGCAGGTATAATAATCTTTAATGCTCGTTCAAAAATCGTATGGAAACGGTCGGACAGCAGCATATAGCCTTTGATAGAATTACACTTGGTGCCGAAAAAGTCACGGTAACGGTGCATTTTCGTTTCAAACCGCCAAAGGTCATTTTCGTCAAGCGTTATCATTCGCACCCCTTGGCGCAGGCCGTCACCGTAGATGTGAAAGCCGCTGCATTTGCATTGGCCGAGTGTTATGCCGTCTACTTTGCCGACAAAGTCATTCATGTGGTCGTGCCCAAAGAAGGCGCCGATGACATCTCCCTGCTTTTTCCAGCTTGCAAACTGGCCGTTGTTATAGTCCGGTGTACAGGGCCCTTCGCCGAGATAGCCGGTCGCCTTTTTCTTGTCGAGCACATAACAGTCTTTATCGTGCCAACTGTTGCCCCTGACTGCATACGGATGAAAACGGCTTGTTTTTTTAAGCAATTGGTATTCTTCCGTTACCGGAATGTGTTGAAATACGAGGGACGGTACAGATTTGCCACCGTTTTGCGCTTTCAACCTGTTAGATACCCGCTCGCACCATTTTATCTGATCCGTTTCCACATACGCATACTTTCCTCTGCCTGCGGGCGCTCTATCGCCCGAATCAATAAGCCAAATGTTAAAGACATCTTTGTCGCACGTGCTGTCTTTCACAAGCAAATTACAGGTGCCGCAGCCCGTGATATCCGGCGTATCTATATTCCTGAAGTTTGGATATTCTTGAAACAAAGCGAGCAACGGTTCCTTTGGTTTACCACCTTCACCGTCATGGTTGCCGAACGTCAGCGCTAGCGGGACGTTCCGCTCGGCAAAGGGTTTAATAATCCTCTGCACTTCTTCCCTTAACTGCTCCACGCTTAAATCTTGTTCTTCCCCTTGACTGTTTTTGAAATGGCCCGAAACAATGTCGCCCATGAGCACCGCTAGATCCGGTTTTAACTCGTCGAGAGCCCTGTTAATAAGCCGAAGGAAATCTTCAGTCTTATCATCCGGTACATATTTTTCATGAATATCGCCTACTGCCATAATCTTGAATTTCAAATTTTTATCAAAGCACAGCGGCTCAAATTCTTTAGACATGTCGTGTTCCTTTCGTTACTTTATCATTTCCAAAAATTGTTCTTCGCTGATGACCGGCACGCCCAGCGTATTGGCCTTGGTCAGTTTGCTGCCGGCATCTTCCCCTGCGAGTACGAAACCGGTCTTTTTGGAAACGGAGGAAGAAACTTTTCCGCTATAGCTCTCAATGATCTCTGTGGCCTCGGTGCGGGAATACGTTGGCAGCGTACCGGTTAAAACAAAGGTTTTGCCCACAAAACGGTTGTCTATCACCTTTTTGTCGGATTTCATATTCAAATTGTTTTCTTTGAGTTCTTCTATTAAAGCCCTTGACTGTGGCAATGCAAAATAATCCACCAGACTTTTTGCTGTAATGTTGCCGAAACCTTCGATTGCGGCTACATCTTCTTCACAAGCCGCCATCACCTCATCGATTGTATGGAAACGCTCCGCTAAAAGTTTAGCGGACTTTTGCCCGATGTGACGGATACCCAAGGCATAGATCAATCGGTCTAATTCTTTCTGTTTGGAAAGTTCAATCGCCCTGATTAAATTTTCGGCTGACTTTTGTGCAAAACGCTCCAGCACCGAAACTTGCTCAAAACTAAGCCGGTAAATATCTGCGGCGGTTTTAAGCATGCCTTCATTTACCAAACGCTCTAAAATGCCCTCGCCCAGCCCTTCAATGTCCATTGCGTCGCGGGAGCAGAAGTGAATTAAGAGCCGCAAAAGTTGTGCCGGACATTCCGGATTGACACATCGTATGGCCGATTCTTCCGGTTCCCTGACAACATGCGCACCGCACGACGGGCAAACACTGGGCAGTACATAAGGTTCTGAATTTTCCGCATGGCTGACAACGCTTAAAATCTCCGGTATAATATCCCCCGCTTTCCGCAGAATAACCGTATCGCCGATGCGTATGTCCTTTTCGGTTATATAGTCTTGATTGTGCAGGGTTGCCCTGCCCACTGTGGAGCCTGCAATAAGAACGGGGGCAAGATTGGCGGTTGGGGTTAATACACCTGTTCTGCCAACGTTAATTTCAACGCTCAACAATGTTGTCTGCTTTTCTTCCGGCGGGTATTTATAGGCCAGCGCCCATTTGGGAAACTTTGAGGTGCTACCCAAAGCTGTGCGCCTCTCAAAACTATTCACCTTGATAACGGCGCCGTCGATACCGTAAGGAAGCATGCCCCTGACTGTACCGATTCTTTCAAGCTCAGCCATCACCTCGTCAATGGTGCCGAATTCATTGTACATGGGGATTGTCTTAAAACCGAGACTCTTTAAATAATCCAGAGCGCTTTTATGATCATGCAGTTCGGCGCCTGTTACCTGCTGAATATTAAACACAAAAATATCGAGCGACCGCTGTGCGGTGATTTTTGGATTTTTTTGCCGAAGGGAACCGGCGGCGGCGTTACGGGGGTTTTTAAAAGGCTTTTCTTCGTTCAGCTCCTGCTTTTCAACAATTTCGGTGAAAATTTGATGGGGCATATAAACTTCGCCCCGCACCTCTATAAAAGGCACCGGTGACTTTAGTCGCAACGGAATTGCTCGTACGGTTTTGAGGTTCGCGGTTACGTCTTCGCCGGTAACCCCGTCTCCTCTTGTTGAGCCTCTGACAAATACGCCATCCTCGTATTCGAGCGATACCGACAGCCCGTCTATTTTAGGTTCTACGATATAAGTGACATCGGGCGCCGTTTCACGCACTCTTTTATCAAAAGCCAATACCTCTTCATAGTTGAAAGCATCCTGCAAACTTTCCATAGGAACAATGTGCCGAACCGACCGGAATCGGTTGTCCGCAACGCCGCCGACACGATGCGTCGGTGAGTCTTCCGTGAGCAGTTCGGGGTACAGTTCTTCAATCGCAACAAGTTCGCGCAAGAGCTTGTCGTATTCAACGTCATCAATCTCCGGAGCGTCTTCATTATAATATTTGTCGCTGTGGTAATGGATAATTTTTTGCAGTTCCTCGGCCCTCTGCTTACAGGAGATAAAGTCTTTCATATAATCACCTAATTATTCGCTTTCGTTATGCTTTTCACCGTTTCATTATATCAAATACATATTCAAGATACAATTGAATTTCTAATTCCGGGCAGATAAAATGCCCCGCAACATAAGCCGCGGGGCATTCACATATTAAATTGTAAGGATTGCACTCTTGTCAAATATATTCGCTCTTCATAAACTAGTACCAATAACTCTAAATAGTACTTTATGATGCTGATGATACCAAATGACACCAAAACTATTGACACTGTAACTGTGCTGTGCTTGGAATTGCTAACAAGTAACTCTACTTGCCTTTCCGCTGCCCAACGGTCAATAGAATGCGCTTAAAACAAAATTTGTTCAATTGCGGCGTTGCTAGAGATAATGGTTTATTTATTTCCTTACTCTTCGCGGTTGCCGATAAATACAATTCATTGCCGCATTCATTACCGTGGGCGCCATGTTGTACGGTGCGTTTTCATTGTGCAGTGGAACCGCCTCCCTTAAACTTTATTTGCGTCTCTTCCAACGCACTCAGAACTTTCTGAGAACTCTTATTCAATCATCCTCTTCGGTTCATCTATATTGTAGCACGACATGTTGACATTGTCAACAGTTAATCGCCATATGTGCAGATATTTTTAATCATATTACACTTATGCTTATTTCCTATTGACTAATTGTTTAAATCTGGTTAAAATATAATCAGAAGATTGAAACGAGGAAATGAATGATGCAAGATGAATATAATCCTGATATAGTCAGTGTGGTTGACGAAGACGGCAAGGAACATGTCTTTGAGGAATTGGACAGAATTGAAACAGACAAAGGCAAGTATGTAGCGTTAATTCCGTTATATAACGATGCGGAGCAAATGCTTGAAGACATCGGTGAGCTGATTATACTAAAAGTTGAGGACGAAGACGGAGAAATCTATTTGTCGCCCATTGAAGACGAAAAAGAATTCAACGAAATTGGTCAGCTTTTTGAAGACAGACTCAGTGAGGCTTTCGAGTTCGATGAAAACAAAGAAGAAGACAAAGAAGACAAAGAAAAAGAAAAAGAATAATACCCCGCATGTTTTGCGCCCTGCCATGTGCGATAAGTACGGCTTATAATGTTCCAACATTTACCTAAAAGGGAGCTCTATCTCCAACGAAAGACGGCAGACCTCCCGGCCTCGGCCGGACGAAGGGAGCTCGGCGACGTTGGGCGGCACCCACCTGCTTATGCAGTATCTTATCAGTCGTATCCGGCTTGGCGGGGTACTTATTTTTGCTTGGAGTGATAATCTTGCGACAAGTGCTGAATACCCAGCCTCTTGATGTTATACCCTACCAGCAGGGTTTCATATACTCACATAAAGAATACCTTGCAAATGGCAATATAAAAGTCAGTTTTCACTTTTTTGACCAGGAGATTCACATCTCCGAGCCGATTGTGAAAAGCACCTACTTGCAAGCTAAATTCGGTAACTCTTATCGCCTGATTGTGGAACAGTTAGGTGATTTTATTACCTGCGACACCTCTTTTTTCCACAACGGCGCCGTCGCGGTGCACTATAAAACCGGCAAGCTCAGTATTTTTAGTGCGGCAGGCAACCTTATTTTGAACAGTGATTTGACCTACCAAGATGCTGTCGTTGAGTGCCCCGCTGTTGACGAAAAAAATATTTGGTTCGTCGTGCCGGAGGGCAATGCCGTTATCAACTATTCCCCGGGCGAGCAAAGTGTGCTGCTTAGAATCGGTGGCGGTAAATCGAAAGCATTTGACTACCCCATCAGCGTAACAAAAGTACTCGGTACGCTTTATATTTGTAACAGAAACGCTCATAAAATCAGAACCATCAAGCTTGAGGACTACTCCGTCAAAGACTACCGTGAGTTTGATGAACCGGTATATCAATATTTTCAAGTTTACGACAAAGAGTATGTCGTTTTGGATTCCGGTGTTTGGCGTTTGTAAGCCGAATTGAAAAGCAACAAAACTAGAACTGCCTGCTGCAAGAATTGCAACAGGCAGTTTTTTGATTTATTTTCATTTTATACTCGGCCCTATTTTGCCCTGTAGAACTCCCTTACCGTCTCAAAAAACGCATCAATATTCTCCCACTTTGCGCCCGGCGGTATATCACAGCCGGTGGAAATAACGAAGTTGCTGTGATGACCGCATGTGTTCAGGACTTCCAAAGTTGCCATCTTTACCGTCTCCGGCGTACCGTCACGGAGTTGACCTGCCGGGTCCACATTGCCGAAAACAAGGGTGTCCGCAGGAATACGTGCGAGCATATCGCTCATGTTAATAGCGTTGCCGAAATGGTAGGCCGCTGCGCCAACCTCCAGGATGCCGTCAATCATATAAAGCGTTGAATTGCCACAGTTATGGTAAATAACAATAAAGTTGTCATCCTGCACGGCATCGACGATTTGTTTGACATACGCACTCGAAAACTCTTTTGAAAGTGCCGGTGACATCATCCCCGCAAGCGGTTCAGCCAGTACAATTCCGTCAGCCCCTGCCGCCTTGAACGCCAATGCGTAACGGATAGCAAACGCCACCGCTTTTTCAAGAAGTATGCACACCGTCTCCGGTTCTTCATAACACAGTATCATCGCTTCCGTTACGCCCAAAAGCCTGCCCGCAAGTGAAAAAGGACCTATCTGACAGCCGAATACCGGTCGATCACGGATGACTGCCGCAGCTTTTTTTACGGCGTCCGCATAAACGCCTGTGCGCCCCGTTCCAAAGTCAGGCACTTGTAGTGCCTGCGCATCCGCCAGCGTTTCGATTAAGCGGACTCTTACGGTCGGGATTTCATCATCTGCGTACGCAATTTCCGCTCCAAAGCACTCCGCTTCAACGGATAAATCCATCAAACTGTTCGCACCATAAGCGTCATTGCGGTCGGCTATTATTTTCATCCCCTGCGCCTGTCTGTCGCTGTCGGCAATCAGCTCCCTGACATGAATGCCCATGAGCTGCGTGACCGGGAAGGACAATATAGGGAACGCTTTTTTTTGTGTTTCACTCTTAATTGCCGCAAGCCATTTTTTCATATCTTTGCTCATATAGTTTTTTGCTCCTAAAAAATATAATTATGAATGTGCTGTTTCGGGATATATGCCGTGTTCCCACCACAAGTTGTTCATCAGCTCATAACGTTCGAGCGGTAGCCCGGTGTAGGCAC
>JAAYFA010000208.1 GCA_012728445.1 Clostridiales bacterium
ACCGGACCCGGACCTTATTATAAGACCCAGCGGGGAGTACAGGCTGTCAAACTTTCTTATCTGGCAGGCGGCTTACTCGGAATTTTGGTTTTCGGATATACTGTGGCCCGATTTCACCCCCGACGATTTAGATGACGCAATCCGCGATTTTGCAAAACGCAACAGACGCTTCGGTGGTATTTGACAGGGCGGCTGTGTTTTTTCAAAGGGTGAAATCTTGTTAAAGCAATAATTCAGAAGAGAAGGTTTACAATGAAGCAACGACTGATTACCGGTTTACTTTGGGGCTCTTTAGCAGTCCTGACCATGATTAAAATTTATACCCCTATGATGGGTATAATAATTGCTATATTTTCCATGATAGCCGTGCATGAAATTGAGAAGGCTGCTAATGTTAAAAATGTTCCAATCATAGCACTGAGTATAATTTTTGCCGGTGTTTTGCCGTTTGCAACGGAGTATGACCTTCTTGTAAAATTCAACATACCGCTCGCCCCGGTGATGATTGCTTATACAATCATTTTGCTGTCACTCATGCTTGCAAAGTTCGAAACCACAAGGTTTGAACATGTGGCCGTTGTCCTTGTTGCGTCCGTGTGTGTACCCTGGGCGCTGTCCACGTTTATGTTATTGCGGGATGTTTATAAGCTGTACCCCGATAAGTTTCTGCCATCGCAAGCGTTTTACCTCTTTTTCTTAGCGATCTCTTGCGCATGGGCAACAGACATGTTCGCATACTTTGTTGGCAGCAAATACGGCAAGCATAAGATGTCGCCGAAAATCAGCCCGAAAAAATCGATTGAAGGCGCGGTTGGCGGCATCATACTGACGATATTTTTCAACCTGATCTCACTATATATTTTTAGCACCTTTGTTTATAAAACGTTTATTATGTCGTATTGGCTGCTTATTCCCATTTCTATTGCGCTTTCAATTATTGGCATGTTGGGCGACTTGTCCGCCTCTGTCATTAAGCGCAACTACGGCGTAAAGGACTTTGGCTCGATTATGAAAGGGCACGGCGGCATTATGGACAGGTTCGACAGCTGTGTTTTTATTTTTCCTTCGTTATATGGCTTTATTATGCTGACACAATCTTTTTAAAATTCAGAACACCCCATTCTTCATTGAAGGTGACCTACAATGCGTAAAAAAATTTCTGTTTTAGGCTCTACAGGATCCATAGGTATTCAAGCTCTCGAGGTTGCAAGGCTTCGGGGCTTTGATGTCGTTGCGCTTGCTGCGTATTCAAACATTGCGGTAATAGAAGCGCAGATCAGAGAGTTCAAACCGAAAATGGCCGCGGTAATGGACGAAAAGGCGGCAGCGGAACTTAAAATTAAAGTAGGGGACACCACAACTCAAATACTGGTCGGCATCGAAGGCGTTTGCGCCTGCGCACAGATCGGGGATACTGTTTTAAACGGTATTGTCGGGATGGCGGGTCTTTTACCCACCCTCGCAGCAATCGATGCCGGCAGGGAAATAGCCCTTGCCAATAAAGAAACGTTGGTTGCCGCGGGCGGGCTTGTGATGAAGAGGGCAGCAGCGCAGGGCGTGCGTATATTACCCGTGGATAGCGAACACTCCGCCATATTTCAATCCCTGCAAGGGTGCCCGGATGAGAAGGCGATAAAAAGGCTCATCTTAACGGCCTCCGGAGGTCCGTTTTTTGGCAAAACAGCGAGGGAGCTCGAAACCGTGAGTGTCAAACAGGCACTCGACCACCCCAATTGGAGTATGGGGGCTAAAATCACCATTGACTCCGCAACCATGATGAACAAGGGGCTTGAACTCATCGAAGCGGTGTGGCTCTTTAATGTGGAACCCCGCCAAGTAGATATTCTCGTCCACCGGCAAAGTATTGTGCATTCGCTCGTGGAATTTACAGACAACTCCGTCATCGCACAGCTCGGCGTGCCGGACATGCGCATACCGATACAGTACGCGTTAACCTACCCCAACCGTTATGAATCACCTGTCAAGCAATTACGCTTGGAGGAATGGGGCAATCTGACCTTCAAAAGTCCGGACGACGAAGCCTTTCCTTGCATGAATCTTTGCCGCAAGGCGATAACACTTGGCGGACTATACCCCGCGGCGGCAAATGCCGCGAATGAAGCGGCAAACAAGCTTTTCAGAGACGGAAAGATTAAGTTTTTGCAAATTGCCGAAATGGTTGAAAAAGCAATGGATATAGCGACTGCCAAAGAGGATTACTCTTTACAGGATGTTCTGGATACCGATAGCTTTGCGCGAAGGTTCGTAGAGGAGCACTTGAATTAGTTTTTCGTGTGTCCGCTTATAGCGAACAGTTGAACTCTGTTTTGCCCCTGTTTATTTTACGGGACAGCCGACGGCACAGCGTTGTCAAAGAAAGGGATGTTTTCACGATGGTTCTTTCATTTATATCCACCGTCTCCAATGTGTGGGGAAAAGCATGGCCGATTATGTTTGCCATTGTATTTTTTGGCATCATTATTATGGTGCACGAACTCGGACATTTTTTGTTCGCGAAGCTTTTTAAGGTTCGTGTCAACAAATTTGCACTGGGCATGGGTCCGGCGCTTGTGAAAAAAACGAAGGGCGAGACAGAGTATTCCTTGCGAGCGTTACCCATTGGCGGCTACTGCGCTATGGAAGGCGAGGATGAAGACAGCGAGGATGAACGCTCCTTCGGCAGCAAGCCGGTTTGGCAGCGTTTCATTATTGTTGCGGCGGGTGCTGTGGTCAATTTAATTTTAGGCCTTATTATTGTGATGGTTATGCTCGGGCAACAAGATCTTATCGGCACCTCGTATATAAGGGATTTTCATGAAAACTCTGCGACCCAAGCGGCGGGACTAACCGAAGGCGACAAAATTGTGAGCATAAACGGTAAACGAGTTTATTCGCAATTTGACATCGGGTTTTTGATGATGCGTGACAAAGATGGTGTTATGGATTTCGGTTTAAAGCGCGATGGTGAAAAAATTGAGTTAAAGAATGTCGCGCTCGAAACGGTTGAAAAAGATGGCAAAAACGTCATTATCTATGACTTTAACATCAAAGGAGTTAAGCCGTCAATCGGTTCAGTGCTCAAATACTCGTTTATGGAAACGGTGTCCATGGGCAGAATGGTCTGGATCAGTCTTTTTGATCTTGTTACAGGTCAATTCGGCTTTACGGATATTTCGGGGCCCATCGGAGTGGTCGGGTTTATTGCTCAGGCGGCCGAACAAACAAAAAAGACGGATTTAACGCCTATTCTTAATTTAATGGCACTGATTTCAATCAACATCGGTATCTTCAACCTTCTCCCCGTGCCGGCGCTTGACGGCGGCAGGCTGTTTTTTATGCTGATTGAAATGATTTTCCGCAAACCCGTTCCCAGAAAGTATGAGGGCTGGATTCACGCAACAGGTTTGGTTTTGCTCTTGGCTTTTATGGCAGTCATTTCGTTAAAAGATATTTTCTTTATGTTTAGGAGGTGAGCCGATGTTTGCAAGGAGAATCACCCGCAAAGTTTGCGCGGGCGGTATTTACATCGGCGGTGATGCCCCTATAACCGTACAGTCCATGCTCAGCCGTCCGGCCAGCGACATCGAAGCGAATGTCGCCCAAGCTGTGGCACTTGAGGCAGCAGGGTGCGACATCATCCGTGTCGCTGTACCTGATTTAAACGCGGTCAAGCTCATCCCGGCTCTCAAACAAGCGGTAAAAGCGCCGATTGTGGCGGATATTCACTTCGACTATCGCCTCGCGCTTGAAAGCGTTGCTGCAGGGGTGGATAAAATCAGGATAAACCCCGGCAATATCGGTGAAGAAAGCCGCGTAAAAGCAGTCGCGGATGCCTGCAAAGCAAAAAACATACCCATCCGAATCGGGGTAAACTCCGGATCTGTTGAAAAAGAGCTGCTGGCTAAATACGGCGGTCCCACACCTGTAGCCATGGCAGAAAGCGCCATGTTCCATGTCCGATTGCTGGAAAAATATGATTTTGAAGATATTGTTATTTCAATAAAATCCTCCGATGTTGCCGGTATGGTCAAGGGCTATGAAATCATTGCTGACCTTTGCCCCTACCCTCTGCATTTGGGCGTTACGGAAGCCGGCACCTACCACATGAGTTTGATAAAATCATCTGCGGGTTTTGGCGCGCTGCTGCTTAGGGGTATTGGCGACACCATCAGAGTTTCCATGACGGATGACCCCGTAAAAGAAGTCATGGCCGGGATGGATATTTTAAGAGCTCTTGATTTAAAAAAGGATGCCCCGACTATTATTTCATGCCCCACTTGCGGGCGCACAAAAATCGACCTCATATCGTTGACAAAGGAGGTAGAAAAAAGGCTCTTGGGTTGTAAAAAGCCGATTAAAGTTGCCGTTATGGGCTGTGTTGTGAACGGACCGGGCGAAGCGCAAGAGGCGGATATCGGCATCGCCGGGGGCGATGGATTTGCGATACTGTTCAAAAAAGGTGAAAAAAATCGCAAGGTGCCGGAAAACGAGATCGTGAATGAATTGATGAAAGAAATTGAACTGATGTGAATGCGTAAAACAAACGCGTGAAAGGTAAAGAATGCAAAAACAGAGCTTTGTTGAGTTAATGGGACAGTATATAAAAGAGGATGAAATTCTTGAAGCCTTAAAAAGCGGAAAGATTACCGATATTAAAATTTTTGAAGAACTTTTAGCAATGGAAATCAGTGTCGACTTTGCCGAGACGGTAGAACAAGACTTTATAACAGATGCTTGTGAGAGCATCAAAAAAGCGGCAGGCTTAAACGATGTGAAAATGATCCCCAACTTTTGTGCCCCGCCCGTGTGTGACAGACCGGAAAGAATGTACCCCGACCTACCCATATGCGCCGGCAGCGCCAGGCGCCTTTACGGTCCCGGTTTTAAACGCAAACCCACCTCTCTGGGGGAAGTCAGCTATATGGACGGCGGCGTGGTTGTGTGGGGCGAAGTCTTTAACCTCAAAGAACAAAAGACAAGGGACGGCAGGAATACAATACTGTTGTTCAGCATTACCGACAACACCGGTGCTTACAAAGTCAAGATATTTGACGATTGCCGGGAATGTGCCTTGCTGATAAAGACGCTGAAAGACGGCTCTTCGGTAATGATTAAAGGCAACATATCAACCGATATATATACGAGGGGCTATTTTATCAAAGCAGTTTCCGTCGTGCTTGTCAAGACTCTATGCGAAACCGACGACGCGCCCGAAAAACGGGTAGAACTGCATCTGCACACCAATATGTCGGCGTTTGACGGCATGACATGTGCGGAAAAGCTGATTACGAGGGCCGCGGATTGGGGGCATAAGGCTGTCGCTATTACCGACCACGGTGTTTTGCAGGCATATCCCGAAGCAGCAAAAACGCTTTTGGACATCAAGAGAAAATCTCCCGAAACCGAGTTAAAGATTCTCTACGGAATAGAAGCCTACTATGTTGACGATTCCGAGTCGGCACAGGCAGAAGACTCCGGTGCTAAAAAACCTCGTTCGCACCATATGATTATCCTTGTCAAAAACACGACCGGTTTAAAAAATCTTTACAAGCTTGTTTCGAAGTCACATTTACAGTATTTTTACCGCACACCAAGAATCCCTCGGTCAGAGCTCTTAAACCATCGGGAAGGGCTCATTATCGGTAGCGCCTGCGAAGCGGGTGAACTGTACAAAGCCGTATTGGATAAGAAGGATCATGCCAAACTTTTAGAGCTCGCGCGGTTTTATGATTACCTGGAAATTATGCCTAAAGGCAACAATGAGTTTATGGTGCGCAAAGGGATTGTCGAAAGTGAAACAGCACTTGAACAAATCAACAGCGAAATCGTGGCACTCGGTGAAGAACTTGATATTCCCGTTGTTGCGACGGGCGACGTGCATTTTTTGGACGAGCACGACAAAATATACAGAGAAATCTTGATGACCGGCAAAGGGTTTTCAGATGCCGACTGCCAGCCGCCGCTGTATTTCAGAACGACGCAGGATATGCTGGATGAATTCAGCTATTTAGGTACAGAAAAGGCCTTCGAGGTTGTTGTAACAAACACCAATAAAATTGCCGACATGATTGAGCATGTGCTGCCCATACGCAAGGGAACCTATCCGCCCAAAATGGAAGGCTCCGACGAAGAATTGACGGATATCTGTTATTCAAGAACCAAAGCTATCTATGGCGACCCCCTGCCCGAGCTTGTGGAGCAGCGCCTTAAGAAGGAACTGGAATCAATTATCAAAAACAACTTCTCGGTTTTGTATATGATTTCCGAAAAGCTTGTGCGATATTCCGAAGACAACGGCTATTATGTAGGCTCCCGTGGTTCTGTAGGCTCCTCTTTTGTAGCCTATGCCGCGGGGATATCGGAGGTAAATCCGCTTGCTCCGCACTACCTCTGCCCCGGTTGCAAACTCAGCGAATTCTTTCTCGACGGCTCCGTTGGCTCGGGTTATGACTTGCCGTCCAAAGATTGCCCCGAATGCGGTACGGTTATGACACGTGAAGGGCACGACATACCGTTTGAAACATTTTTGGGTTTTGAAGGGGATAAACAGCCCGACATAGACTTAAACTTTTCCAGTGAATTTCAGGAGCAGGCGCATAAATACACCGAAGAGTTGTTCGGGTCCTCCAATTGTTTCAAGGCCGGCACCATCGGCACCATAGCGGACAAAACAGCCTATGGTTTTGTAAAAAAATATTTAGACGAAAAAGGAATTGCCGCAACGGAAGCCGAGCAGGAACGCCTTGTAAAAGGTTGCGTCGGCGTCAAGCGTTCAACGGGCCAGCATCCCGGCGGCATGGTTGTTATTCCGGCAGATATGGAAGCGGAGGATTTTACTCCTATACAACACCCGGCTGATGATGCGGACAAAGGCAAACAGACCACGCACTTCGATTTCCATGCTCTGCACGACACCATCCTTAAACTTGATATTCTCGGCCACGATGTGCCGACCTTCTACAAAATGCTTGAAGATTATACCGGGATAAAAATTGCCGATGTGGATGTGTGTGACCCGAAGATATTCGACTTAATGTTAAGCCCCGAGGCGCTGGGTGTCACGGCGAAGGATATTAACTGCGAAACCGGTACGCTTTCTTTACCGGAAATGGGTACGCCGTTCGTTCGGCAGATGCTGTTGGAATCCAAACCAAAATGTTTTTCGGAACTCATTCAAATATCCGGCCTTTCACACGGCACAGATGTATGGATCGGTAATGCGCAGGATTTAATACTCAAGAAAACCTGCACCATCGGCGAGGTAATCGGCACGAGGGACAGCATCATGACTTACCTCATCCACAAAGGTGTGGAGCCCAGCATGGCTTTTAGTATTATGGAAATCACCCGTAAAGGAAAGGCACAGACGCAGTTTACTGCCGAGCATATCACTGCGATGAAGAACAATAACGTACCGCAGTGGTATATTAATTCTTGTCTTAAAATATCTTATATGTTCCCAAAAGCCCACGCAGCGGCGTATGTCATCGGTGCCCTGCGCTTGGCATGGTTTAAAATTTATAAGCCGCTTGAATACTACGCCACCTATATCAGTATAAAAGGTGAAAACATGGATGTTGTTGCTATTAGAGGCGGAAAAACAGCCGTGCATGACCTCGTCACAACACTCGGTTCACTCGAAAAGAAGGAGATATCTCAAAAGCAAGAAGATGTTATGATCACCATGCAGGTGGTGAACGAGATGATGGCAAGAGGTATTGAGTTTTTACCGGTTGATATTTATATTTCAGAGGCAACAATGGCCGTCATCGAAGATGGCAAAATTCGTTTGCCGTTTTCTTCTCTTGACGGAGCGGGCAAGAACGCCGTAATCTCTCTCAGAGCAGCCAGAGATGACGGCGAAGGCAAGTTCATTTCTGTTGAGGACCTACAGCGCAGGGCAAGGGTTACCACAACCGTTATTGGCGCGTTGGAAGCGGCAGGTGCGCTCAAAGAACTGCCAAAGAGCACACAGATTAGTTTTTTTGATTAAGAAAGAATTGGAATCGAGTTGACACAGATACTTCACTATGCTATCATAGTATCACGCTAAAGCGTGTACGGTGCGTTTGTATTGGTTTGCCGTACATTTTAACCGAAAAGGTGAAAAAATAATGCCAATGAACAAATACGCCAAGATAACGCCGGAAGGCACAAGAGATTTACTTTTTGAAGAATGCGATGCCCGCCGTCATGTCGAACATCAGCTTTCCGCCATGTTTAAAGCGAGGAGCTATAAAAAAGTAATCACACCGACGCTCGAATTTTTTGATGTTTTTAACAGACCTTCTTCCGGCATGGAACCGGAGTCGCTTTATATGCTCACGGACTATAC
>JAAYFA010000393.1 GCA_012728445.1 Clostridiales bacterium
GCTTGACAGGAAAGAAAAAAGCGGCGCTTTGCATGGTAAATCTGCTACCGTTTCCCGCAAAACATGTACCGTCCATGCCACACTTGCTTCCAACGGGATTTCATTGGCTCCTTTCAGTAACATCTCAACGTCGGACGGCGGTTCATGGGATATTCCTTATTTCGCAGTAGATGCAGCGGCAACAAGACCCGCAGACGGTTTGTACAACTCCTCTTATTCCTACTACGCGACCGAGACACAACTGTGGTATACAAAGGTAACCTTCAACTTTACACACAGTGTTGTGCTTTATACGGATTACGGTCTTCCCTCACTCTTGGAAAAGGCAATCGAAGCAAACCGCAACCCGAACGACTACTCGAGTTCAACCGCTTTTGACAATTACATTGATGCTATTAAAGATGCAGTTGCAATCGTTTACAGACCGAGAGGGGCGTCCACTTTTATGGCAACGCACGCCCCTTATTTTGAACCGGCAGCAACAAATCTCAAAGCCGCCATTAAAGCACTTGAGGCGACCGAAGTTTCGACCGGTGTGGAATCGCTAAAAGTTGCGATGGATCAAGTAGCCCCACCCAACGACTATGATGACCCGGAAAACCCCGGTATGAAGCTTTACTACGAATACGATGACCCCAACTATAATTACATCGGCAAGGAAGACTATGTTGGCTACACCTACGGCAGGTACAGGGATGAAAGAGACAACGCCAGGAAAATCTGGGAGTCTCAACAGCTGCCCAAAGCACCGGTCCTTCCTGCCGAGCCGACCCCCGAAGAGCAAGAGGCCTACGACATGGCTTATGCACGGTGGGTAATCAATTACGACGCTGCCGTCAAGGCGCTCAGACCCGTAAAAGCTATATCTGTTGCGTATGCTGAGAACCGGCTCAACCTGTACACTGACCGCCTGGTACGTGTACCCGCGGTCAAAGATAGACTGAACGAAACGATAGCTCTTGTCGAGGGCAAAATGCCCCTCGCACATGGCTGCTCTGCCGCCCAATGGGCAAAGTTTGAACGTGCGTATAACTTTGCCGTGGCTGTCAGCGCAGATACCAATGCGGATTTGCGCCAGACCAAGGTGATTACAGCAAGAGATACGCTGATTGAAACTTGGAAAAAAACGACACAAGTTTTTGTAGAGGTTCCGGCTGAGACAGGTTACGAAATTGACAATGTTAACTTCTATATTGCCGGACTTGCCATTGACGAAATAATTGACACCTTTGTATCCGCCACCGGCGTTGGAACCGTAGTATTCAATGAAACGCCGGAAGGCCTGGGTACCGGAACAATTGTTGACCTCATGAGCGGCGATGACCTTATCCGGTCCTATACAATCATCATTTACGGCGATATAAGTGGGGATGCTTCTACAGATACCGTTGATGCGCTGATGGCGTTGAGGACTTCCTCCGAACTAATTGCCCTAAATTCCAACCAAACACTGGCTGCCGATGTAGATAACAACGCAGAGATAAACACCCTTGACGCTCTAAAAATACTGCGGTACGCCGCAGGTTTGATTACATCCTTTGAATAAAAGCAACGGTTAATCACGGCGACACTCACCGTCTTGTTGAACACAGGCGGAACGATGCAAAACAGCGGATTTTCCGCTGTTCAACGAGGAAAATAAACAAGGGGGATATCTAATGAAAACTCAAAGGACTATGAAAAGAGCGACAGGACTCTTATTAACGGTGGTTATGGTTGTTATTACCATGGTAGCTGCCATCACCGCCAACGCGGCCGACCCCATACAGTTTACAGTAACCAGCCCAAGCGGTGCCGAGGGAAGCAATGTTGTTGTCTCCGTAATGATTTCCGAAAATTCGGGGTTGGCGGCGGCAGATTTGGTTCTGAATTACGACAGCACAAAACTAACCTTTGTGTCGGCTGTAAAGGGTGCTGCGTCTTTAGATGGTCTGTCCGCCATTAACGGAGCACTGTTTGAACGGGTAAAAGATGCCTTCGCAGCAACGTATGGCATAACCGCAGGCGGCTCGATGCTGGATGTTACCTTCAACATAAACTCCGGATGGACCGGCTCCACGCCGGTGACTTTAACACACGGAAAGCTTTATAATTCTAACTTTGATCGGCTTTATTCTGAGATAACCAACGGCGCAGTAAGCATAGCGGCAAACACCTATACTGTTAATTATAACGGTAGCGATGCTACAAGCGGTGCCACAGCGAGTTCGCAGCACACCTACGGTGTCGAATCTGCCCTTACGCCCAACGGCTTCGCAAAAACCGAACACAGCTTTTCGGGCTGGACCACAACCCAGGGCGGCGGCACCGTTGATTATGCTAACAACGCATTGCTAAACTTGACAGCGCTCCCGAACGATATCGTTACCTTCTATGCGGTTTGGGCGCTGAACCAGTACACCATCAATTTTGAGCTCGCCGGTGGTATAGACGGACCCGCTCCTATCACACAGGGTTACGATACCGATGTTGTGCCCCCGACCACTTATCCGACCAGGACCGGCCATACCTTTAACGGCTGGTTGCCAACGGTACCGTTAAAAATGCCATCGGGTGGAGAGACCTGTGTGGCACAATGGATTACCAACCAATATACGATGAGCTTTAATTCTCTGGGTGGTTCGGCCGTTGCGGATATCACGCAGAATTACAACACTACCGTAACACCGCCCGGCGACCCGACCAAGGAGGGTTACTCCTTTGTAGGATGGTTGCCTGACGTACTTACAACTATGCCGGCATACAATACACAATACGAGGCAAAATGGTTAATCAACGCCCACGAACTAACGGTTAATCCAAACAGTGGCACATGGTCCGGTTCGGCAACCGCTCAGAACTTTACGCAGAATTATGCCACAACCAAAACAATTGCCGACCCGACAAGGACAGGCTACACTTTCACCGGTTGGACGTTGACCGGTCAAGGCTCCTTTAGCACGGGGACGAAAACTTATACCTTCGGGCCTACATCAAATTCAACCGCAACCTTAACGGCCGGTTGGACTGCAAGCCAATATACAATCACGCTTAATTTAGATGGCGGCACCGGGACATCTTCTCTTGTACGTCCTTACGGTACGTCAATACCTGCACCAACCGCTCCGAGCAAACCGAACTATAACTTTGCCGGTTGGTATAAAGAGGCCGGTTTGGTAAACCTTATTGAGTGGCCTTATATTGTAACTGCTAATGAGACTTTCTACGCCAAGTGGACTGCAATTGCTAATGTAACAATCACCTTTGATGCCGATGGCGGCACAGGCGGCCAAGCGGCAACCCTTATGCAGTCCGGCACAACCCTGACAGCACCGGCAGACCCGACCAAGGATGATTATTTGTTTGCGGGTTGGAATCCCGGTGTACCGGTAACCGTCCCGGATATTGACACAACATACACGGCGATATGGGTACAAATCGGCACCGAAGTCACCATTACAAAAATTGAAAACGACCAAATGATTGTCAACATTAAGGGGTGGACTCCAACCGATCGATTCCAGATATGGAGCAATCAAAGCGTTTCAGCCGGTCTGATTACAGGTGGCGAGGCAGATGCCATCACTGTAAGTCAGTGGATTTTGTCAATGCCTTACGCGGCGGGCAGTGCCGGAGACTTGCAAACTGACGGCAGCATCAACTTTACAATTGACGCCTCCTTTGACTCGCCCGATGAGAATTACACGATCGCAGTCAGAGTGGCGGACGCAGACTACACCTTCCTGCGCGAGGTAAGAGATTCCTATACCCGCGATGACGTTAATGAAGTTGTCATAAGAAAGATTCTCGTTGACGGCGTATACGCAAAAGAAACGGAAATTAAGGAGATCAAGCCCGGAGCCGAAGTGTTGATGTCGGTTCTCTGCAACGATGTTTCCGGGACAACAACCTATTCGGCAACGGTCAAAGAAACAAATGATCAGCTGACCGTGACCAACGTAAATAAATTCTATTGGAATATTTCCGCCCTAGATGCCGGAACCTATACGGTGGAATTCAAGGCCGTAAACGGCGGGAACATCTCTACGCGGGAAGTCGAATTCCAGCTTTACTCCTCAACCGCCGGAATAACATACGGTTCGATAAGTGACATGGCGCTCACGGCAACGGGCAACACGATTACGATTAACCCCTCGTTCATGAACGGTTCTTTCTGGTTCCAAATAGGTGAATCGGGCAAAACGCCCATAGATAGGGTCGGACTGTTTGAAACTGCTCAAGGCATTCAATATACCGTTACGGCACCCGGCATCTACCAAGTATTCGGTTTTGTAAACAGACAATACCAAACACTCATAGGCAATGCGTATGACGACGGCTTCGTCAAAACAATTGTGATCCCACGAACAGCCACGGTCGTTATCCCCGATCCTGATCCGGACCCTGTTACCATCACCTTTAATGCGGGCGGCGGCATAGGTGGCACAGCAGGTAATCAGATCCCCGGCAAAGCAATCTCTGTTCCGGCAGTTACGCGAGAGGGCTACGTGCTCGATGGCTGGCTACCGGCGTTACCGGCCAAGGTCCCCGCTGTTGCCACAGAGTACACCGCGCAGTGGATAGCCGTAGGCGATCTTCCGGCAGCTGTTACCATCACCTTTAACGCGGGCGGCGGCATAGGCGGCACTGCGGGTCTTCAGACCCCGGGCCAGCCACTGTCTGTACCGACAGTTACGCGAGAGGGCTACGTGCTCGATGGCTGGGTGCCGGCTTTACCGGCTAAAGTCCCCGCTTCGCCCACAACTTACACGGCTCAGTGGAAATTGCCTCCGGGTCCGGTCGATCCACCATCATCAAAGGTCACCCTCACTGCCAATGTTGGGTTGACAGATGTGCAAAAAGGCACCCCGGTCACCTTTACCGCAGCGGCATCCATCGTCAACATCGGCAACACTGCCGTGCAGTATTCCTTCTGGAGATACGATGCAAAAGGCTGGGTGCTCATTAAAGACTGGAGCCTTGACAGCACACTGAAATGGACACCGGCGAGAGTAGGCGCCTATAGCATACAGGTAAGGGCAAAAGGCGCGAATGCGGGCTCTTATGAAGCGATAAGCAGCGTCGAAGTTGTTGTTACAGACTCTATTGACAAAGTAGCGCAGGTAAACAACATATTCATCAACACAGGCGATCTCATGAACGCACAGGCGAGAACACCCATTCTCATCAAAGCCTCCGCTATCGGGGCAGATAAAGACAAATTGCTTTACAAGTTCAATGTCACGGACTCCGCAATGGGAGCAAGAACCCTCCAACAGTATTCTATCAATTCAAATTGTGTTTGGGTCCCGAGGACGGCCGGCACCTACACCATATCCGTACTGGTGAAGAACGAGACCTCCTTCGGTAAGTATGACATGATTAAAGACTTTGTGATAACTGTCCAATAAGCCTTTCTAACCGACAAAGCCCCGACCTAATGGTCGGGGCTTTGTTTATGTGTTATTATGTTCAGCGACGGTTGGCATTTTCATAATCGAAATTCGTATAAATTGGCCATATTGAAAAAAGGGTTGGCAACCCAAGACTTTCGTACTTGCCCTCACCGAGATTGTGGTATGGCAAAAACACATGTGTCTGAATGCTTTCGAGCGTGGCGAGCAGCTCCGCTAACCGTTCTTTTTCTGCCAGCGTGTCGTTAATGCTCGGGATCAAAGGTGTTCTTGCCCAGATTTCCGCCCCGGTTTTCGCGAGTTTCTTTAAGTTACTGATAATGCGCTTGTTGCCACTGCCGGTCGCTTTTTTATGGAGTGTTTCATCCACAACCTTGATATCGTAAAGGAAAAGGTCCGTGAACGGCAACACTTTTTCAAACGAGGTCCACGGCACGTTGCCGGCCGTTTCTATCGCACAGTGGATGCCCGCTTTTTCGCATTCTATCAGCACGTCTCTCAAAAAATCGGCTTGTAAAAGCGGTTCACCGCCCGAAAAGGTGACGCCTCCGCCGGAATTTCGGTAAAACAGGTCGTCCTTTTTTATTTCGGCAACAACTTCTTCTACCGTCATGCTTAGCCCCGTTACGGCAAGCGCACCGGTGTAACATACTTCCGCACAGCGCCCGCAGTTGATACAGTGGCTCCTGTCAAACAGCTGTCTGCCGTCTGAGAGCGTGTGACAATTTTGCACACATACCTCTACACACTTACCGCAGCCGATGCACTTTTGCGTCAAAAACATCACTTCGGCATAGGGATGGAGCGACTCGGGGTTGTGGCACCAGAGGCAGTGCATATTGCAGCCCTTGAAAAAAACCACAGTTCTGATCCCCGGGCCATCGTCAACGGAGAAGCGCTGTATATCGAAAACCACTGCTTTCATAAAGGGCTCCCCTGCACATTACAAGCCGACACGCTTTTTCGGCTGCCTATTTTTTAGGTGAAACAGTAAATTCAAAACTGTACTTTTTAAAGCTGTGCATTTTGTAGGGCGGGTGCAAAACGGTGTTGCCCGGCAAATCGCCACCCACGCCTCTTTGTGCGGCATCTATGTTCAGCGTGATATATGGATCTTGTTTGAGTTCGTAAAGGTGCTTGGCCGCTTCGAGTTTTTCCTGCGAGTAGTAACCTGCGCCAAAGTTGAAGTCCTTGCCGGCCGGCGCTTCAATGATAATACCTACGCCGTCTTCCCCCGTCAACTCAAGGCTGCGCACATCGGTACGGTTTCCGTTTTCCTGCGGGCGCATATACCGGTGCTCAAGCTCCGCGACTTTCATCTCGTGGACAGCTATTTTGCCGCCTGTCTTGCGGTCGCAATACGTTTCGTGCGGGCCTCTTCCATAAAACTTTGCATGGTCAAGCTTCGGATTAACACCCGTCCTCAACCCAACCTTGAGCATCGGTAGCAGAATACCTGCGGCGCAGTGACGCACCGCTACTCTGCCGGCTGCATCAAAGGTGTAAACTGTCCGAACACCATAAACGAAAGGCGCTAACCACTTGACGTTCACTTGGACTTGCCCACCGGCAAGTCTTTTGACTTTAACCCTCGCCGCTTTAATCTGCCTGCTTGTCCTGTCCCATTGGTAAAGCGGATGAATCCTTACAATTTTTGGCACAAAATTAAGGTAGCTTCTGTCATTATCTATAAGCGGTCTGAAAAAGTTCGGTTTCATGGGCTGCATCGCATCCAGCGTTTCTAACCCATCATAGGCGAGCGAAATCAATGCGCCGCCCTTTATTTTTGCAGCAAAACCGTTGCCGTTTAAGCTGACCGTATTACCGCTTTTGGTGAACTCAACTTTGCCCTCTGCCGGTGATTTTACTGCCGGTCGATTTTCTAAAACAAACTGGTCAAAGGTCTGCTCATACCCGGCCTCTATCCACGGTTTATCCGTCTTGGTAACAAAGGAAACAGTGAGCAAAGCTTCTCCTGTCGGCAAGGATTTTAAACTATACGGCAGGGTTATTTCTTTCGATGTAAGGGGTTCGACAGCCGGACTGTCAACCGTGCCTTCCTGCACCACAGCACCGTCTACGGTCACCGTCCATTTAATCATCCAGTCCTCAAGCGAAACAAACAGGTTTTTGTTTTGAATTTGTACCACGCCTCGGGCAACATCAACGGCGTGCGCCTTGATGTTGGCATATACTTTTTTCACTTCAAAATAAGATGGGTGCGGCTTTCTGTCCGCGCCGATGATGCCGTTGGCGCAAAAATAATAGTTGGTTCTGCCCTCGTCAAAATCGCCGCCGTATAGCCATTTTTCAACCCCGTCCTCTACAACACGGATAGATTGGTCCACATAATCCCAGATATAGCCGCCGCACATGTGCTCATACTGCTCAAAGTCATCCACATACTCTTGAAAGTTGCCGAGGCTGTTTTCCATCGCGTGTGAAAACTCACAGTACATGACCGGTTTTGTCTTATACATTTCGACAGGGACTTTCTTGTTGTCCGCCGCTAGGGCATTGGCAACCGTATCAAAAACAGTTGCTTTAATGGCCTCTTGATTCTTCAGCTTCTCCACGATTGGTCTAAGCGGATACATTCTGCTGATAAAATCCGATTTTGTCAGGTCAAAGTCGCCCTCGTAATGAATCGGATAGCGATTGTCCAGCGCAAGGGCCGCGTTTCGCATGTGCATAAAGTTTTCGCCATCGCCGGCCTCGTTGCCAAGCGACCAAAAGCACACGCAGGCATGGTTGCGGTCGCGGAGCACCATTCTTTCCATCCTGTCTACCACGGCTTCTTTCCACATCGGATTGTCGCCCGGCACGTCCTTACGGCGAACACCGTGTGTTTCCATATCGCACTCGTCCATCACATAAAAGCCGAGCTCATCACAAAGTTCATAAAACAGCAAATCGTCCGGGTAATGGCTGGTGCGTATGGAATTGATGTTGGCTTTTTTCATCAAATATAAATCTTGATAATAGCGTTCGCGCGGGACTGCCCAGCCATGATCCGGGTCAAAGTCGTGGCGGTTGACGCCCTTGATGATCAAACGGCGCCCGTTAACCATCAACACATTGCCTTTAATTTCAATAATTTTAAAGCCGATTCGGATACTCTTATAAGAGAGCATCTTGTCGCCCTGTTTGAGTACGAGAACAAGCTTGTACAGATTTGGCACCTCGGCCGACCATTGTCGAACTTTTTCGACAACATGTGTAAGCGCAAGCCGGCTTTGCCCCGGTGTCGCCTGTATGGGGACGGTATCAATCAGCGTCTGTTTTTCGTCATCAATCAGCCACGCTTCCACCTCGGCATCTTCGGCTTTTTCGGCATAATTCTGTAGCGTTACCTCAAGGTTCAGCAAGCCATCCGTATACGTTTCGTCCAAGCTTGTCTTTGCAAAAAAATCTTTGATGCAAAGCTTGTTTTCCGCATAAATATAGACCTCGCGGTAGATGCCGGAGAGGAACCACATATCCTGGTCTTCAAGATACGTGCCGGCCGTATAACGGAACACCTCGGCCGTAATTTGGTTTTCGCCCGGTTTTACAAAATCGGTAATCTTAAATTCGGCAGGGGTCATAGACCCTTGGGAATAGCCGACCTTTTTACCGTTGAGGTAAACAAAAAAGCCCGCCTTCACGGCACCGAAATGTAAAAATATCTCTTTACCGTCCCAGTTTGCCGGTACAGTAAAGCTGCGGCGGTACACACCAAGCTCATTTTGTTTTTGATTGATAGTCGGAATCTTGCTCTTTTTTGCCGACAGCACGCGCGGGTAAGAGTTGCACAAATAAACCGGTTTGCCGTAACCGTTCAATTGCCAGAGCGACGGCACATCGGCATTGTCCCAAGTACGGTCGTCAAAACCCGCCTCGCGGTAGTCGGTGCGCATCGTTTCAAGCCCCATCTGCCAGTAAAACTTCCACACGCCGTTGAGGCTCTTTTTGTAAGGACTGTCACCACCTGCGGTGGCATCGTCAAATGTATCGTATGGCAAGGCAAGATTATGCGCATCCTCTTTATTCTCACCAATCATATGGGGGTTCTCCCAATATTGCATATTCTTTTTCATTTGCCTGCATCCTTTCTCAATATCAATACCATGGCATCATCTATGCACATGGATAGATTATATAACTACGATAATTATAACATATTTCACCCGCTGTTGTATAGGCAAAGAGAATCCAAAATTTATCCGTTTGAGAAGTTTCCAAAACCATTAAAAGACGCGCTCCCATGAAGCGCGTCTTTTAACGATTGGCCGAATCGGCCGTTTGTTTTAGTTAGGGCATTTTTTCGAACACGAGCAGTTCGTCGCCGTTTTCGTCAAGCAGGGTGAGCGTATCGTCCTTTATTGCATATTTCTGAGCTTTGCCGAGCAAGTCAAAATAAGTGCCTTCCGCCTGCATGGCCTCGGGTGGACCGGCCATCTCTGTTTGGAAAATCCCGCTGATTTTAATCTTGTCCCCGGGTAAAGTGATATAATCGCCGCCGTAAGAATTGACGGCAGAGCGCCCCGAAAATGTTCTTTTATCAAACTCCAACGTTATTGAATACCCTCCCGGGTCGGCAATGGTCGCCGACCAGTCGGCGAGTGTCCATTTTGTGCCTGCGATATCACAAGCGGAGAAAAGCCCTGTAAAAAACAAGATAAGAGAAATAAAAAACGCGATGATTCTTTTCATGATTGTTCTCCTTCCATCAACTAAGCTTGGTGTTGTCCTTGTTATTCTGTCGGCCAATCAGCCATAAAAGGTTCGCGGGCCCCATAATAATAGTAGTCGTCGCGGTAATTAGTTGGCGGTGTCACTTTAAGCGCCCCAAGCACCTTGCCGCTCACTATGTCGAAAGAGGTTAGCGCCACACCGGAGAGGGTGTAAATCGTATCATTCACATAGGTGCCTCTGCTTATTCCACTGAAATTATAGTTGTTATCAAGTCGCCCAATGTTTTCCCTATAACTCATCACAGGGACAATTTTGCTGTCTTGGACGGTGAAGGTTTCAAAGGAAGAAAGGATGTATGCCGACCCGCCGATTGAAGAACCGCTGCTCACAGAGCCGTCCGCCTGCGGATTCTTGTCGTAGTAAACTTCGGGGTTGTAGCGCAACACCGGTATGCCGAAAATCCCCTTTTCCGGGTAAACCATAAACGCTTTGTGGTTGTTCATCGCCTCGGAAGAGCTGTTGCCTTGGATAATCAGCTTGTCGACTTCTTTGGGGCTAGCCGGGTCGCTTACGTCAAACAGCGAAAGCTTGATGCCCGGGAGCGTTCCGTTTTCGTCACCGTTTTGCCCAATGCCCATCAGCAGGGTATCCGTTACCGGATGTAGGTAGGTTGAAAACCCGGGTATTTTTAGCTCACCTGTGATTTTGGGGGCCTTAGGGTCCGAAAGGTTCAAAACGAACAAGGGATCTGTTTGCTCAAAGGTCACCACATAACCGGCATCTCCCATAAAACGCACCGCGAAAATTCGTTCCTTTGGGGCAATGTTTTCCACCTTACCGACAATCTCAAGCTCCTTGTTGAGCACAAACACATTGCTACTGGTTTTTTGCCAGTCGCCTTGTGTTGTGGCAATCCTAAAATAGCCCTTGTGTTCGTCCATGGAAAACTGGTTGAGAACGTGACCGGCCACCTTGCCCGAATTTTTATACTCAACCTTACCTCCGCCAATAGCGAAACGGTAAATCTCGGTAAAATAATCAGTGTCATTTATCAGTCCGGAAGAGCTGTATACGGTCCTTGAGGCAAAGAGGCTGTCGGGCGTACAATAGGCTTCCGCCCCGCCGCCGAGCACGGCTTTTTTGTCCGGTGCGGCCTTTAAATCGTCAAGCTTGATGCCGCAAACTACCAGATAGCTCGGTTCGGGGTTTTCTGTAATGCTGATGTCCCTCACGGGGATACGTTGACTTTCCCCGTCCACACCAACCATGGGGATGCAGATATCGTCCAACTTTGCATCCGTGTATAAACTGACCGCATAGGAACTCAGCACATAAAGCTCACTGCCAATAAGCCTTGCGGAAATAAAACTTCCGTCTTGCGAAAACCGCTTGATTTCTTTTGGTGCCGCTGTGTTGCTGATATCATAAACGATACATGTGCTTACATCACGGCCGTTGTAATAGCCCCGATAATAGTCGGGGGCCGGTGCGATATCGCTTTGCATATCGGGAGCGACTGCTGTTATGGGTTCAATACTGTCAGGCGCTTCGCTAGCCGGGGCGCCGGGGTTGCTGCCGGGATCACTGCCCGGTGCCGGCTCGACAACATCCGAAGGGATTTCATCGGGCGATGGTGGGCTCACCGTTTCATCATCTTGGCGACCGGTTGGCTGCTCATATACTGTGTATGTATTTACCTGGGTAAACACCACCAGCAAATCATCTTTGACAAAAAGAGAGCTGGCATATTCCGATTTGCCCGGGCTGTTTCCGAATTTTATGGCCGATGTCAGCTTCATGTTGTCGGCAGGCAGCAGACTATAAATGTTAACTGCCATACCATTGGCAACGGTATACAGGTATTTACCGTCATTCTTCATCACATCCGGCTCATCAATGCCCTTCACCTGAACATTGGTTTCACCGTGATTGCTCTGTTGTGGATATTTGGTCGTCGTGTCTTGACTGCCTGCCGCCTCCTGGAAATTATAGTCCTCGCCAACTGCGTCAGCGCTTTTGCTGCCAAAAAAACCACGCAAGGAGAAGTTGTCTTTACGCTTGGCATCTTTACTCATTTTATTGAACAGGTCAACGATCTGCTTTTCGCTCTTTGCCGTTTTAATGAC
>JAAYFA010000374.1 GCA_012728445.1 Clostridiales bacterium
ACCTATCGCTCACCTATCGCTCACCTATCGCTCACCTATCGCTAACCAACCGTTAGCCCATATTCGTTAGCAGCTCCCCGATGATTACGTTGGATAAAAGGAAGCCTTCCGGTGTAAAGCGTATGCCCTTTACGTCTACTGTGAGAAGCTGTTCTTTTGCAAAAGGCCTTGCCCGCTCCCACATCATAATCGGGATGTCAAAGCCATAACGCTCAAGCGTTTCACGCTGTGTCAAGCCTTCATTCAGGCGCAAGCGGAGCATGGCGTATTCTTCAAAGTCGCCGCCGATACCATCCTGTACAGGCTCCCTTGCATTTAAAAAGGCTTGCAAATCTTGTTCATAATAAAAGCGCTTACCGTTAATGAATGAATGGGCGGAGGGACCGATGCCAAGGTATTCCTCGCAGTTCCAATACTTTAAGTTATGCCGGCTTTCAAAACCATTTTGAGCGAAGTTTGAAATTTCATATTGCATAAAGCCTGCTTTTTCAAGTTCTTCGCACGTTTTTAAATAGAATGCGCAGGTTTCATCTTCATTTGGCAAAACAAGCAATTCTTTTTGAGTGGCGAACGGTGTGCCGTCCTCAATTTTAAGCATATAGGCGCTGACATGCGTAATCCCCGCGTTTGCGCAAAAATCAATAGATTGCTGAAGACTTTCCATCGTTTGACCCGGTATGCCGAGCATTAAGTCCAGCGAAATATTGGTGATACCTGCTGATTTTGCTCTTTGAATAGCCCTTGTTACATCGACAGCCGACCCCTTTCGCCCTAAAGACCGGCGTTCGCTATCTACAGCGGATTGAAGACCAAGAGATAGTCGATTGACGCCGGATTGGGCCAGTTTTTCAAAATCAAAACAAGAATCCGGCCCGCCGACATTGGACGGGTTGCATTCCACGGTTATTTCCAAGGAAGACGAATTGTCTTCGGCGGGGGCAAGCCCCCGCCCTACGGGTTGACACGAAGGAGTCTGCCGCCTTGTGAGGAACTTTCTCGCCTTTATTCCGCTGTAGGGCGGGGGCTTGCCCCCGCCGATATTCTTTGTTTTAAATGCAGAAACCGCAGCCCCTACAAGCTTTGCTAGCCTCTGTGCACCGATAAACGACGGCGTACCCCCGCCAAAATACAGGGTGTCAATCGGACGGTGAAGCTTTGCCGCCCATGAGTCCAACGCTGTGACTACGGCGCTACAGTATTGATCCATTGCTTCGTCATCCGCCGCAAAAGAGTAAAAATCACAGTACGGGCATTTGCCCGCACAGAATGGGATATGGATGTAGAGGCCGATAGGAAGCTTGCCGGTGTTCATAAGAGACTCCTTTTAATACGGTTGAGCAGTTGGTGAACGATGGGTGGCAGTAGGTGAGCAATCGTCCTGCAATTGTTAACCCAACGTTAACCCATCGCTCACCTATTGTTCAACATTTTTTTATCAATGGCTCAGCGATAAAAAGCGGGGCAGACTTACGCCCGCCCCGAAATACTTGATGAATTATAAAAATCTATAGCTCCTGCGATGGCAACTCCGGTTGTTCCGCGTCTTCTCCCTTGGAGAGCACTTTTTGTGTTGCCGCTCTGCGCTCCAGGAGTTCTTCGTACCTTTTCTCACGTTTTTCGCCGCCTAAATCATAGAAGCACTTTGGCCCGATGCTTAAGAGGCCCGTGACAACCGGTATAATGGTGGTCATAGCAAATAGGTAGTACTTGGTTTTATCCGTTTGCGTACCGATAAGCTGACCCTGTTGATACCCTATTTTCTTCATGATAATCGGTTTGATGGTACCGCTGACGGTGCCGACCAACTTTGTGGCGAGCCCTTTTGCCGTGCCGGTCATGCCTTCTGTTCTGAAACCATTCTTCCACTCGCAGTAATCCATGGCTTCATTGTACATTTCCGATGGAATCACCTTGCGGATACCGTAGACGGACATAGCCAGCGTTTCATGCGCCATCAAAATCGGGAGCATATACTTCACTTGGTTGTACCAGCCTTTTTTGCCGATGCCGCCGATAGAGCCAAGCAGGAAAACGCCGACCATCAAGAAGTCACTGAAGTTGCCCCCGGCAATCCATAGGAACTTGGTGGAAAACTTCTTTCTCATCCAAGTAACATACGCATAGCTGGCGTTTGACACAAAGCCACCGGGAATACCCACGACCTTTTTGATGGAAGCCGAGCCCAAAACATCGATTAAATAGTTGTTCATGCCGGCGTTAATGGAAAATGCGCCGAGGAAATCGGACAGCGTGATAAGCAATATCGGCTTGTTGTTGAGAATGGAACGAAAACCTTCCATAATACTCGGGCGCTCAACGGACTGCAAAACACGTTCCCTCGTGACAAAGAAGAAGTAGAATGCCATTACGCCGCCGGTAATTGTTGTAATTAAGCCCATGGATATGTAGGCCGTGGCCAGTTTCAGTTTAATCACATTGTGATTAATGAGGTCAATCATTAAACCCATAACAATTTCCGGTAGTTTTTCAACAAATCCCGAGAAAAAGTTTGCCTTAGTAATTAAGCGTGTTCTGTCAACGGGATGTGGGGTAATGGTGGCAAGCATGCCGCTTGTTGCGACCCCCCTAAATGTCTCCCCGCCTTCACGTATGAGTGCGAGTGCGAGCCATACAGCAAACTTGGTGACATCCATGCCGTCTTTGTTCGGGAAAAACACAGGCATCAACCAAAAGACGCACGTACCGATCGTGCCGGGAATTGCAAGCCCCATCAGATAGGGCTTAAATTTGCCCCAGCGGGTTCTGGTTTTGTCAACAATAACGCCGGTGAAGGTGTCATTGACAACGTCCCAAATGGTGTTGATAAAGTTGACAATTGCGAGGTAATAGAAATCAATCTGAAGCACATCAAAGATAAAGCGTTCCTCATACAGATTGATATTAAAACTCTTTGACACGTCAAATAAGATATAGGCGTTGGTTTCTCTTGCGCCAACATACCGGCGGTTTTGGTAAACGATGCCTGTTTGCGCTTGTTCTGGAATTTTTTGCGTTGGTTCAGCCATGATTCACTCTCCTATAGTTATAGTATTAGTTATCGTCAAGCTTAAGGACTGCCATAAACGCTTCCTGCGGAACTTCCACCGAACCGAATTGGCGCATCCTTTTTTTGCCTTCCTTCTGCTTTTCCAGCAACTTTTTCTTACGGGTAATATCGCCGCCGTAACATTTTGCCAGCACGTCCTTACGCATGGCCTTCACCGTTTCCCTCGCTATCACTTTACCGCCGATAGCCACCTGAATCGGAATTTCGAACATCTGGCGGGGAATGTTATCCTTGAGCCTTTCGGCTATCTTTCTTGCGCGGGGGTAAGCTTTATCGGCATGGATAATAAACGATAAAGCGTCAATCACATCACCGTTCATGAGCACGTCGAGTTTGACCAGATCCGCCTTGCGGTACTCTAACAACTCATTATCAAAAGAAGCATAGCCCTTCGTGCGGGATTTAAG
>JAAYFA010000134.1 GCA_012728445.1 Clostridiales bacterium
CTTATATGGCAAAGGGCACGGGTTTGATACAAAATGCACCCCCTTGCCGTGTTTCAGTTTGTTCCGTTTGCTTTGTGCACACCCCTTATTGTTTGGACGATAGTATCTCCGATTGGCCGGGCAGGAGTATTTCGCCAACACCATTATATATGATGCGAACTCGCTGCTTTCTTGTGCCTTCAAAGGTCTCCGGCGAATAAACGATTATTCTTGAGATAAATTCTCTGATGATTTTTGCGGTAAGTTCAACCGATTCTTCGTACTGATGTGCTAAAGAAATCATATACGCGACATTTGCGGAGCTCTCTCTTACGGTGCAAATTTTCCTCTCAAATTCCTTTGTTTGAGCATTTAACTGTCTTTGCTCGTCCGCATATGAAACAAGCAATTTTCCAAACATCTCGTCAGCAATTTTACCAGTCAAGTTATCTTCATATAAGCTTTTTTGTATTTCGTCTATTCGTGACAATCGGTTGTGAACCTCGTGCAGCTCGGCTTCTAATGCTTTTACCATTTTTTCGGATTCGCGTTTTGATTGTTTAAGGACTAACTGTGTAAATCGTTCTTCATCCTCTATTATGAATGTAATCAGCTTTTTGATGTGACCAAGCAAAAGCCGCTCAACAACGACATTCCGTATTTGATGCGCACTGCATCCACCCTTAACCTTTCGGTATGTAGCGCAGACAAAATGCTCTTTACTGTGAGGCCAGCCTTTTCCTCTAACCTGATACATCTTATTTCCGCAATCGGCGCAATACAGCATACCAGAAAGCGGCGGCATTTCGCCAAGCGGAGTGGGTCGCCTCCGTCCATTCCTTATTGCTTGGACAATCGCAAATGTATCTGCTTCCACAATGGCTTCATGAGTGTTTTCAAAAATCAACCAATCATCTGGATGGTTCCATATCTTGATTTTACTCTTGTAAGATTTCTTATGCGTTTTAAAGTTAACAGTATGTCCAAGATACTCTGTTCGCGCAAGAATATCAGCTACTGTTCGCGTTTGCCACGCATAAGGATTTTCGGGTCGTTTTGCCGGAGTATTGATACCCATATTATTCAGATGTGCCGTTGGGGATTCAATGCAATCATGCTCCAGTTTTCGTGCAATTAGACTGCCTTATAAGTTTAGTATAAATGCAGCTCGATCAGAACCAGAATTATATTGACATTGTTCCCTTAAGGGAATATAATAATTTTCAAAAAACGATATCCTTTCAGAAAAGCAACACCGCAAATAGGTGGAGGCGATAACATGCAAACATATCTTTCTACTGCGGAGATTGCTGAGAAGTGGGGTATTACACCGCGTAGGGTTAAAATACTTTGCGCGCAAAACCGCATAGATGGTGTCATGCGGGTTGGCAAAGTGTGGGCAATCCCCGCCGATGCGAAAAAACCGAACGATGCGCGAAAAAGAAAAGATAATCAGTGAGGGATAGATGTGTATGAAAGAACGAACGGCTAGCAACCGAAATTATCCGTCTCGCCTACTTTCATCTGTTGTCAGGCTATTGAACGTACAGGAGACGCTGCACTTCAGGAACATCCGACTTAGTCATTTACAATATTTCTTCGCCTTCCCGCTGGCGATAATCTTCGCTAACATTCAAGAGGTCTTATTCATAAGTGACTACAGCTTGTTCGGTCTTGACGCTGTTACGCTGTTGAGCGGTTCTTACTGCGTGGGCGCGGGCATTTTATTCATGCTTTCAAATAAAAAGATTATATCAGCCATATCCAAACTATCTGCCGACATTGCAGCCACAGGCCTCCTTTTTTGGCTATTACTCCCAGCTGGCACAGCGAGCCTCGGCTTTGCTATGCTATTCATGGCCGGGATCGGCTGCTGCGCCGTGAGTGGTGGTTACGCCTATGCGTTTGCTCTCAACAATACCGAACGATTTTTGGGAGCCGTCCTTATTTCGCTTTTTTATGGCCTGACGAAGATCCACGCGGGATCATCTTTGTTTTCTCCCACAGGGCTGCGCATATTTATGGTTCTGCTGGTCGCGGGTATAGCGATTAGCCTGGCGTTATATCGGACAAAAGACTTCGAGCATGTACAGAACAGACGGGAAAAAGGATTGAGCCCAGCCGTCTGGCTCATGATGTATTTTTTCATATCAATGTATTTTATAGAAAGGTTCTTTACTTACATACCGGGCACTACAGAGCCGAGTCTAGTGCTTTTAAGCGGAGTGTTCGGCGTGATCTCAGTTTTGCTGTGCATCGTTTTGCAGATGTTCCTCAGCCAAAGCGTATGGATGATGTGCAACTTGTTTTTCATCGCGATGGTCGGCTCCTATGCCCTGATGTACGCTCCGCCTAGTTCCTTGCTCTACACAATCGCCGTGTCGCTTCATGGTTTGCAACTAATTGGGTATCTTGTGGGTTTATATCTTCTCGGCTGTGTTCTAAACAAATTCGGTGATTTTCGGCTGTTCAAGCTTATTGCCACCGTTATCATGCCAATCAGCGTGTTGGCGTATCTCGTGCCCGACCTTTTAAAGGGGATGCCTCCTGTTCTTCACGCGACGGCCATGGCCGCATCTGCAATTCTTTTTATCATATTTATACTGCTAACTCCCTCCTATTCCAAACATCTGTTTTTAGCCGATTGGTCGGACGATTTCCGCAGGCCCACCATGTCCGAAGCTCAAAAACAGATAGCGCAGGCGGATCAGTTTGACAACCTGAACCTCACGCCCAGAGAAAAGGAAATCGCCGCGTTACTGCTGCGAGGGTTCACCATAAAACAGATAGCCGTTGAACTTGATATTGCTTTCGATACCGTGAAGTATCACATGAAGAACCTATATAAAAAGCTAGGTATTGGTGGCCGCCCGGAATTGTTTGCCCGGTTTGCAATTCCAATGAAGAAGAACTGCGAAAAGCCCTCGATCCCTCAATAACATAAGTCAAAAACCATTCACCCCAAACTAAGCTCTGCCAAACTCCGGCAGAGCTTTTTTATGCCTTCCTACCCAAAGAGGTAGCTATACAAAGAAGTATCAGAGGAGTAAAAATGAGTTATAGAGGAGGGCAGTATATGAAC
>JAAYFA010000106.1 GCA_012728445.1 Clostridiales bacterium
CTTTCCCATTGCCGGTCTGCTGATGGATGATTTCCCGTTTGGAGAATCCCTTGTCATCGGTGTTGGCATTGCTCTTGTTATGCTGGTCGTTAATCTGCTGGCGTTGCGAAAGACCAAGCAGCCCATGTGGGAGGGCGTGGTCGTCAATAAGTACAGCAAGGAGAAAAGCGAGCATAGGGGCGGCGAGGACGACAACTGGCGAACCTATACGGAATATACCACAATCATCAACACCGATGCGGGTAAGAAAAAGACTATCGTGGAAAAGGACAGCGGGCGGCATATGTACGATTATCTCTCCGTTGGCGACAGGGTGCGGTTTCATCCAAGATTCGGTACATACGAGAAATACGATAAATCCAAAGACCGAAGCATCTATTGCAACGTCTGCTCCATGATGAACCCCATACAAAATGACCGCTGCAAGCGGTGTAATAACCTGTTATTCAAATGAGGAGGTTTTTCGCGATGAATAAATTTGGAACAATGCTGGAAGCGGCAGAGCTTGCCGCAACACTCTGCGGAAGCTGGAGCTTTGCCACTTCCAATGATAGATACAATGTAAAAGGCTTGCTGGTGCTTGCCGAGACAAGCGACAATGAGAACCCCATCGACGAGGATAGCTTTTATGTAGTATCGCCCGCCGGAGCTATAGGATTGTGCGAGGACGGCGAGGACATTGACTGGCTGTTTACTGCAGATTCCGCACTCTATGAATATTTACCGCTTACCTATAAAAAATGTTGTTGAGCATCTATATATGAACAGCGAAATAAAAAAGTTGAATCCGACCTATTGGCCGGATTCTTTTTTCGAAAAACACAAATGCACCTAACCTCAAAGCCACTTGCTATTTTAGAAAACAGAAAATTGCAACAACTTTTGCAACGAAAAATCGGATAAATAGAATAATTCAAAGAAAAGATGCAAAAAACAGCTTGATTTTGTAAAGAAGAACAGCTATTATATGGGAAAAGAGATATAAGAAAAAGAGTGGGAATAGACTATTCAAAATAAATAAAGCCTGTAAACTGCGTAAATTTGCGGTTTACAGGCTTTTTCTTTTTTGTGAGTGTACCAAAAACGTACCAAATCACAGTGAAATTAAAGCCGATAAGCGTTCAGCGACTTCGCTGTGCTTATTCGGGTAAAGGTGGCTATATGTGTTTAGGGTAGTTTCGACATTCTCGTGACCAAGCCGTTCCGAGATGAGCAAGGGAGCAAATCCCATTTCAATGAGAAGTGAAGCGTGAGAGTGTCTTAAATCGTGAATACGGATTTTCTTTACACCTGATTTATCACAGCCACGTTTCATCTCTTTTGCAAGATAATGCTTGGTGACGGCAAATAAGCGTCCCTGTGGCTCGTACAGGCGTTCTGAATACTCTCTGACCATTACCATCAGCTCTACTGGCAACGTAATGATACGCTTTGATTTTGGTGTCTTAGGAGCTTGTATAATATCCACACCGTTTAACCGTGCGTAGGTTTTGCATATGTTGACTGTATTACTGTCAAAATCAAAATCATTAAGAGTTAGTGCAAGCGGTTCGCCCTCTCGCATTCCAGAAAAAAAGAACAAGTAAAAAATGGTCTTTGCTCGAATGTCACCATCATATACAGCTATAAATTGCTTAAACTCCGATAACGTCCAAAACTGCATTGTATCGGCTTTCTTCTTGCCCATAGAGCCTCATTGTGATGCTGGGTTTTTCGCCAAACCGTAATACTTTACGCCGAAATTAAATATAGCGGATATTTGATTATGTACGGTTTTCAGATACGTTTCCGAGTAATTGTTCTCGTGAGAAATGAGAGTATTTTGCCATTGCCTTATCGTGCTAATGTCAATGCTATTGATAGGCATATCCGAAAAATAAGGCAATATCTTCGTGTTGATGATATTCTTCTTGTTTTCAAGTGTTGTCGGCTTTAAGTGGACTTTACAATCTTCCATATATTTAGCACAAAGGAATTTGAAGTCAACATCGGCACAGTTGGTTTTATTTTGCTCCAAAAAGTCGTGTTCCCAAGATAATGCTTCTTTTTTTGTCTTAAAGCCTTCTTTTTTCTTTTGGATAACCTTGCCGTGCCAGTCTTTGTAGCGGATTTTTGAAGTCCACGTTCCACGCTTTTCGTTCTTCTTTACTGCCATATCCTACACCTCACTAATTGCTTACAATCTCGCATTATACCAACAACAAATAACTAAATGAACCTTAAGAAAAACACTTATAGCGGTAATCCTTCTTATAAAATTACCCATTATCTGTATTTTTATGTGGTTGCTTATATATGTTAAACTTCTTGTGAAGCCTCTTTACAAAGGTGAATAAACTAGATTCTCGGTCTGAAGTAAATATTAGTTCAAATGATATAGCCAAAATGAAAAACGTAATTCTTACGAATTTCTTTTTTTACCCTCTGCATACCCCATTTTGTATGCTTCCATAGCATCCTTATGACGAACTGTACCAGCTTGACTATAAGGCAAGTAGGAAAGATCGCTTTTTTTTGCACAACCGCTTAATCCATCTTCTAGACCTGCTGCATAAGCACATCCGGCGCATATATGTCGGTCGCCATTTTGGTTGTCTTGCGAATCTGACAAATTAGAAAAATCCGGTAAATATCGGTGTTCCTTTTGACATAAGCCCATAGTGTGACCCTCCTTGACAAGATATAATTATTCATTTATCAAACCGAGAATCCAGTTTATCCACCCTCTAATAGTAGAAGAACGCCGTTCAAAAGTGTTTTCACTTTCAACTTTGTAAAGATGTGATGC
>JAAYFA010000169.1 GCA_012728445.1 Clostridiales bacterium
ATACATCCTTATCTTCTGTGTTTAAGCCATTGGAATGTCATTGCGAGCGGCCACCAAAGTACGCCGAAGGCCGGGTAAACAAACCACACCGGTTGCTCACCGTAATAAAAATTGATAAAAATCATGAGCGCAATAATCAATGCACTGCCGAACACGGAAAACCAAAGCCGCAAAAAATAATTTTTATTGTCGGTCGGGTTTTCACCGGCTGGGCCCGTTCCAAGTTCTTGCTTAATATCGTCAAAATCTCCAAAATCTGCCATCGCCTTGTTTTCGGCGTCCTCTTGTGTTTTGCCCTGCTCCATCAAATCGAATACTTTTTCATTGAGGTTCTGTACTATTTCTTGCCGCAGTTGCTCTTTGCGATCACTGTCGGGGATATCTTTAAAGCTTCGCGCTACATATTCTTCAATTCTGCTCATCTTGTTCAGCCCTTTCGGTCTTTTGTTCATCCATGAAGATATCAATGATAGCCTTCGTGAAATGCCACTCCGCCATTTCTTCTTTTAAGTACGCTTTGCCAAGTTTGGTAATGCGGTAGTAGCGCCGTCTGCCGCCGAGCGAAACATCGCCGGAATAGGATTCGATCAGCTCTTTTTTTTCAAGACGCTGGAACACGGCGTAAAGCGTTGCTTCCTTTATCTGAAACTGCTCATTGGTCCGCGAAAATATCTCTTTGGATATTTCATAGCCGTAACGGTCTTTTTCAAAGATAAGTTTTAAGATAATGGCATCGAGATGCCCTCGAATAAGGTCGCTGCTTATCATATCGCCCCTCCTAGTTTGCTCTGCCTGATAGAAGTCTATCAAGCGTAGTAATATTATCACGTATTACTCTATCTGTCAAGGTAGTCATTGAATTAATTTACAGCAAAAACCCGTTACAACACAATTATGTTGCAACGGGTTTTTGGTTTTCGTCTTAGTCGAAATAACTAAGTCCACTTTTCGCCCAAGACCATCTCTATAAAAACTTCCGCAACGTTCCTGTCAAACTGTGTACCGGAATGTTTTTTAATTTCTTCAAGCGCTTGTTCTTTGGTCAAAGGAGCTTTGTATGGTCTGCCGGATGTCATGGCATCATAGGCATCCGCCAGCGAAATTATTTTGGCTTGCAAGGATATTTCAGTGTCGCTAAGGCCTCTCGGGTAGCCTTTCCCGTCAAGCCTCTCGTGATGTTCGAGGACGTAATCTGCAATTTTTGAAAATTCATTTACCGAGCCGAGTATCCGATAACCGATTTCGGGGTGTCGTTCGATTTCGCTCCATTCACCGGTGTTCAGTTTACCTTCTTTATTGAGTACTGCTTCACTGATGCCGATTTTGCCTATGTCATGCATGAGCCCGGCCAGGCGTACTTGGTCAATGTCGGGTTGCGAAAAACCCATTTCCGTGACGATTGCTCCACACAGCTCACCGACTCTTTTGCTGTGGAACAATTCCCTTTGATTTTTAGCGAAAAGCGAATTCATAATCTGGTCAATTGTTTTACTTTGTACGTTTGAACTGTCTGTCAACTTGTTCCTGTACATCGCATCTTCGGCTTTTATAAAAATTTCATCCATGCTCACGCTGTTGTCTCTCTTCACGCCGTAGCCTACGGCTATGGACATAACATAGTTGCAAACTTCTTCTTTAGCAATGGCCGCGTTGATGCGTGCGATGATCGTTTCTGCTTGCTTCGCATCTGTTTTTGGCAAAAGCAATACGAATTCATCTCCGCCGATTCTCGCAACAATATCCTTTGCTCTGCATTCACGCCTCATGATTTCTGCGATTTTTTGCAGGAGTGAATCGCCTGCTTTGTGCCCGAAGGCGTCATTGGTTAACTTTAACCCATTCACATCCGTCATCACGAGCGTCAAGGGGAAATATTTTTCGTCGTCAAGTCTTTGTACTTCTTGCTCGTAAAAGCGACGGTTATGCAGTCCCGTGAGCTGGTCATGAAGACTTAAGTACTCAATTTCCTGTTGCTTTTTCTTTTTTTCGGAAATATCTCTAAAGGCCAACACGACACCTTGTATATCGCCTTGTTTACTTTTGATAGGGGCTGCGCTGTCTTCAATATATCGCTGTGTCCCATCGCGTGCTATCAGAAGGGTATCTTCTGCCGGCTGAAAAACTTTACCGCCGGATAAAGCTCTATGGGCAGGGTTCTCGGAACGCTTGCCCGAAAGTTCGTTGATGATGTGGAACACTTCCTCAAGCGGTTTCCCGTTAGCCTCCTTTTGTGTAAAGCCTGTCAACTCTTGGGCTATGGAATTGAGTAGCGTTATGTTGCCTTTGGCATCTGTGGCAATAACGCCATCGCCAATGGATAAGAGCGTTGTTCTGAATTGCTCTTTTTCATCATACAACTCTTTTTCCATCATTTTTCGGTGGGTTATATTTGTCGCAATTCCGGCAAGCGCAACTTTTTCTCCTTCCGCATTACAGATAATCTGTGTTCGGCAGTCCATAAATATCTCTTGAGCGTCGGCTAAATAATTAACAACCTCGCCACGCCAAGATCCCTCTTTTAGGGTTATTTCCAAAATTTCGTTTTGTGAAGCTCCTTTGTCGGCGTCCTCTCCGTAAATATCGGTTGTGCCGCCAATAATTTCTTGTGCGGTCAGCCCCATGGTCTCCGCCTGTATTTTATTAGCATAGGTAATGACGCCGTCGAGGTCTGTGAGGGTAATGCGCTCCTCAAGCTGGTCAAGTACAAGTGATTTTAAACGAAGCTCGTCGCCAAGTTTTTTCCGCTGCGTTATATCCTCAAGAATACCTGTGCCACCGATGACGGCACGGGTATTTGAAAGGATGGGGGAAAATAATCCCCGAACGGGTGTTTTTTTGTCTGCGGTCACGGATTCATAGGTGCCCCTGTACTCAGCCGTTTCACCCTGCAATGCCGTTTTTACACACGCCACTATTTTTGGATCGCGCAGGCTCAGCAAATCTAACCCGACAAGCATTTTGCGTGATGAGCCAATGATGCCGACAAAAAAATCGTTGCAGTCAACAATAAGGGCATTTTTGTCAAAGTTAAAAATCCCCACAGGTGCGTATTCAAAGATGTTACGATACTTTTCTTCACTGCTTTTTATTTCTTCATTGGCGTTTTTAAATTTTATCTGGCTTGCTTTGAGCCAACGATTACTGTTCATCAGGGCGTGGATTGCAACCGCTAAAAGGAAGACGGCCAATACGATGATGAAGGTCTTAGCACATCCAATGATGGAGGGCATATACCAAGTCGTCGCCGGGTAGTCCAAACCCAACACGGCGATAAAATCCCCGTTATCGTTTGTTATCGGCGATAAAATGCTCACCCGGCTACCCCGTTGATCTTTGGTCACAGGGGTTATGAGGATTGAATTATTGTCAAACAATTTGCCGTACACTTCTTCGCCATCGGTAAACTCCTGCCCGGGTGGGGTATACATGGTTGAGCTAACCGGTTCGGAGTCCGCCAAAAAAAACAGTTTGCCATCGCGCTGTACATAGAGGTAGGCAAAACGGATGTCTCCGTCGCCGGTTGCAATATTGAACAAATTTGATTGGATCGTCTTATAAGCCTCCGTGTCTTTGTCCTGTGCAAGGCCGCGTAATAACGCTATTGTTTCGATATCCAATGAGCCTTTTGCAACGTGAGAAACAGAGCGGGCGTGCTTTTGGGCCACATCCATGTTCGAAAACCAGGAGTACACAAATAAAACCACACTCAACATCGCCATGACGAAATAAAGAACAAAAAACAGGCGACGCACGGATTTTGATTTTTTTGAATTTTCATCCTTGTTATCTTTTGTGCGGGTCATAACAAATCTCCTGTTCGGACAGCCAAAAGTATAAGCTGAAAAGAGATGAAAGAAGCGAACCCCCATTAATTGTTTTTCCGCTAAGTCAAACAGGGGAATTGGCAATCTATACATATTATCATAACAATAATACCATAAATTATAAAAAAAGCAATAGCATTTTTAAAATTTATGGCCAAATAGAATGTAGCTGCGGAAAAACGATACTATCGTTCAGCCGCAGCTACATTTTGAAATCCTTATATGACCGGTCGTTAAGTTCTCGGCTGCTAAATCAAGTTCTTTTTACGGCGTGCGGCATATGCTACACCCGTAAAGATTAACCCCATGGATACGGCCAAGGCGATTAACTTACCGTTTTCGCCGCCCGTCGGCGGTAGAATGACATCCGCTTGCGTTGTGGTTGCCGCAGTTTCCGGAGTGGTTTTCGTCTGCGTGATAGCTTCTGCCTCGGTGGTGGTTTCTGCTTCGGTAGCGTTGTCTGCCACAGTGGTCGTTTCCGCCGCTGTGGTCGTTTCCACATCGGTGGTCGTTTCTATCTCGGTAGTTGTCTCCGTCTCGGTAGTCGTTTCAATTTCGTTACAAAGCGCATTTTCTATGGTACACGTGTCAAGAGTAACGGAACCTGTTAACGCCAACAATTGTGCTGGTGCGGGAAAAGATACCTTCAAAAGCCACGACAAAAATTTTGGTTAAGCTATATACTATTCGCACAAAAATGTTATCTGCGTTTGCAC
>JAAYFA010000306.1 GCA_012728445.1 Clostridiales bacterium
GGATATAATAATCTGTTTCTTTTGCGAAGCTCTCGATTGCATAGGCTTTTATGTCGATATCAACTTGTTCACTGTTTGATAAAATGTTTTGCAGCTTCATATTTTGATTATTCATTTGAATTCCTCGGACAGCAACCAGTCGATGCCGATATTTTTAACAGCACGCAAGTGATGAATGATTGCTTTTACTTCGTCTTTTTTAGTGATAATGCTGCCATGCTGCGGCGCGATTCTTTCAATATCCAGCTTTTCAATTACGACAAGGGAGTTTGCTAGCGCGCGATTAGAAGTCATAATTTTCTGATGGAATTTCACAATCCCTTCAACGGGACAATTAATTTCTCTATGAGTGCACAAACTGATATCAGTGCACTCTCTGCAGAAATCCTTCAAATCCATAAACAAAGCCCAATGCTCATCGTAGCTTCCAAAAAGATCGCTGGTAAATAGTGTTTTTGTTTGCGTATCATATGTAATAAAGCTACCTGATTCGTGGCAATAAGGGGTTGGATAAAATTCCAGTCGCCTACCTGTCGAAAAGTCAAAATGGTAATCCATATCACAAAAATCGAGTTTTTCAGTTTTTGCAGAGTAGTAATGGATAAAAACATTATTATCCGCATGAGAAATAATTTTGAGATTATCATTATTTATAATGGCTTCTAACTGAGGAATACTACCACAAAGATCTGGATCATAATGTTGATAAATAAGTCTTGTAATTTGTGATGGCTTCAGACCTGTCCTAAGTATCTTAAGCATAACATTACTAAAATCATCGCGGTTACCGCCATCAATTAACACTGCTTCATCGCCTTCAATAATAAGATATGGATTACAATGTAATTTTCTGTTTTCGTCAACATAACCGATCCAATATATCCCCTCGGCAATACTAACAGCTTCCTTCTCAAAATATTGAGAATCAAATTTCATGACTAATCCCTCCTCTTGTATAATATATTTTGTAATCTTGTTTTATTCAGTGAAATATTCGCGCATTGTTTTAAATTCTTTTTCCTTCATTCACATGCTCACTTCTCAACCCTTGTTATCAATATTACCGTCTCAACGTGGCAGGAGTTTGGCCAACTGATGTCAGATGGCCGATTTTCAATCTTTCGTAAGAGGGAACATGTCCAAGCTTATAGGTTGAGACGCTGATATTGATATCTTACCGCCATATAAGTGGCACGGCACGATAGGAAGTACGCCATAGATGCCTGTCAGTATCTGCAAACTGGTCCGCGAACCCTTTTAACGATAGCTCCATTTTTGAACCTTTCCCCTAATTAGCCATTAAATAAATATGTTCTTTATCGAAGCATATCTGCGAAGTATGGTTATAGATCTGAACCATATCTTGCATTTTTCAACAAGCAAACTTGTGCCCGGATTGCCTAATGCCACAAATGCCCCGACAGATTTCTTTTCCATTCTGATCGCATTACTTTCTAAATGAGCGCCTTTATATCTTTTCAAGACGAACCGAACACTCTCCAAATAAATCCCTATAGGTTTGTGATATTTCTCTTATCTCATTTTTGATGCCTGAGATGTATTCTTCTTAAAATTACCGCTTAGCATTATTTCCATAAGTGATGCCAAAGAGAACGTGTAAAGCAATAATCCATAATATTTGAACTTCTTCTCTAAGTCAACCAATGTTGAAGTCACTTTATTCTGAGTGAATTGCAATATCAAGTGTCGCCTCAGTTAAGCGACTAATTCATAGGCACTGTATGGATAAATATAAAAGACCTGCGTTTTTTGTTTGCGTCGACTAAGGCAAGAATGTTCCTCTTTATGATGCGTACTAATAAAGTTAACAACACAATCAACCATTTTTCAGTTACTGTTACTTTACAATTAACGCGCACCTAAATCCCAAAGGATTACCTGACATCCCTGGAGTATTGCTGAATGAAAAGATTCCTACGCCGGGATCATTAATAGTAGTTCCACCTCTATGGAGAAACACTGCATTGCCAAACATGAAGCTAGAATCGTCGCCAAACCATGATTTTTTCCCGACCCCACTGGAGGTTTCGAACATCGCATCCCCTTTGACTGCCTTGTTTAAGTTATAATTAGCTTCATTCGTATCGTCTGCTTTATCATATGCATAGACAGTTTTGTATTTGTTGCTGCTTTGGGGGTCGCCATCTTCCAAAATGGCTTTGCCATTCAAGCGTAAGTTATCGTTGCCATTATTAATATACGCAGCGACCCTTTCCCATAATCCGCCGGCCATGTCGTACACACCATAAACATTCCCAGTTGTGCTTTGGCTAGCGTTTTTAACAAGAGCTTCTTGTTCAGAGGCAGCTAATCCATCTACACCATTTCCACCTGCTGTAA
>JAAYFA010000239.1 GCA_012728445.1 Clostridiales bacterium
CGCAGAAAAAATCGGTGCAGAAATTACATTTGAAAACATGGAATTTGATGGCGTTGTTGCCTCTATTCCTTCAGGCACTTGCGATGTCGCAATATCCGGCTTGACCATTAATGCCGCAAGAAGCAAAACAGTTGACTTCTCTGTTCCCTATTACGAAGATTCTTCTCAAATACTCATTGTCAAGAAGGATGATACAATCTTCACAGGCACAACAAAAGCAGAACTCGATACACAGATCGAAAACAAAAGAGTCGGTGTTTGCACTGGCTTTACAGGCCAAGCATACGCTCAAGGAGATGAAGAATGGGGCTTTACAGGCATTGCCGGAGCAGATGTAAAAATTTATGACAATGTTGGGCTCGCTGTTCAAGATTTGAAAAACGGCATGATCGATGCTGTTATTATGGATGATACACCCGCGAAGGAAGCCGCTACAACTGCCGAAAATGCCGACGATGTTAAAGTGATTGATGTTGCATTAACGACCGAAGCTTATGGTATTGCGATTAAAAAGGGCAATACCGAGCTTAAAGAAAAAATCGATACCGCGATTGCAGAACTAAAAGCTGCAGGCAAAATTGATGAACTTAAAACGAAATGGAACGCATAGGCCCATAAACTAAAGGAGATAACAGAGGAATGTTTGAAAATTTCTTTGGGAGATTAGATTCAGCGTTTCTCAGTGGCGGGGGCTATAAGTTAATGGTGGAAGGCTTGTTTAACACCATACTTATAGCCTTCTGCGCGTTAATAATAGGCGTTATTCTTGGTACAGTGTTTGCAGTTATTAATGTCACACCGGGAAAAGGCAAAGTCAATTGGATTCTGAAAAAAATAGCGAGTGTTTATATTACAGTTATAAGAGGCACCCCCGTCATGGTGCAGCTTTTGTTGGTGTATTTTGGTATAGCACCGGTTATTAAAGCTTTTCAAATAAGTTTTTCAGTTGCTTTGCCATTTTCATCTATAAAAATCAAAGTAACATCTGCACTGGTTTGGGCCATTCTTGTTTTCGGCATCAACAGCAGCGCCTACGTGGCGGAAATTGTAAGAAGCGGCATTCAAGCTGTCGACAAAGGGCAGATGGAAGCAGGGCGTTCTTTGGGGTTACCCTATTCAATAACCATGGTAAAAGTTGTGTTGCCCCAAGCGATTAAAAACATATTGCCGGCCCTTGGTAATGAGCTTATTGTTTTAATCAAAGAAACATCGGTAGCCGGCTTCATCACTGTGTTTGATTTGACAAGGGCAGCCAGAGCGGTTGTCGCAAACACCTACGATGCCTTTGTGCCCTACTTCGTTTTGGCCTCGATATATTTGGCGCTCGTCATGATAGCAACTTACTTTGTAAGAAGGCTCGAAAGGAGGCTGGGCAAGAGTGATTAAAACACATCAACTGAAAAAGTCCTTTGGTAGTTTGGACGTTCTCAAAGGCATTGACTATCACGTAAAAAAAGGAGAAAAAATAGTTGTTGTCGGACCATCCGGTTCCGGTAAATCAACATTCCTGCGTTGTCTTAACCTTCTGGAAGCCCCAACATCCGGCGAAGTTTGGTTTGAAAATAACCTTATATCTGACAAAAAAGCAGATATTAATAAAGTACGCGAACGCATGGGTATGGTGTTTCAACAGTTTAACCTGTTTAACAATCTGACAATAATGAAAAACATAACCCTTGCGCCCATCAAGCTTAAAATTCACAGTGAGCAAGAGGCCAACGAAAATGCTCTTCGCTTGCTGGACCGCATCGGTCTGCGCGAAAAGGCGGATGCCTACCCCGCACAGCTTTCGGGCGGACAAAAGCAGCGGGTCGCCATCATCCGTGCTCTCGCCATGAACCCCAAGGTAATGCTTTTTGATGAACCGACATCGGCCTTGGACCCGGAGATGGTCGGCGAGGTGTTAGAGGTCATGAAAGAACTGGCGGACAGTGGCATGACGATGGTCGTTGTCTCGCACGAAATGGGCTTTGCCCGTGAAGTTGCAACGAGAGTGCTGTTTATGGATGATGGTATGATCGTTGAAGAAAACGAGCCAAAAGAGTTTTTCGAAAACCCACAAAGCGCAAGGCTTCAAGATTTTTTATCAAAAGTTTTATAACCTTTGCGCCTTCTTTCCGGTAATAAGTTCGTGCTCTTGATACATGTTAATAAGTAAAAAAACAGCCGCCGGAAATTTTCCGGCGGCTGCACTGTTATCCATGCGTGGTGATGCTGTTGTAAACCGATTACGCTACTAAACCTTTTGTTTGGTCAATGGTTAGCTTATAGTTTAGAGCATCAACAGCGATGCCTGCGTCAATACTATCCACAACCCCGTCACCGTTCAAATCCGCTGCCTTATAAAGAATCGCATCAGCTACCGAATCCCAGTTTACGGCATAGTTTTCAAGGTTGACAAAGGTTGCGGCATCAATAGTGTCAATGTTGCCGTCACCGTTGACATCGCCGTACACAATAATTGTGTACGAGTGGACCAGTTCGCCGTCGCTCATGAGGTCAACGACCGTCCCGGTGCCTTGACCAAACGGCGTATTGTGGAAGACCAGTGATGCGCCTCTGCTGGCTTGTATAAGAGCATCAAGGCTCGACGCGATGTCAATTCCGGAAATATAGAAGTTAACGTTGTCGATGACGGAATCGGTCTGCGGAGTCGCCTCTACAAAAACCTGTGTCGTTTTCTTCCAGACTTCTATAAGTGTATCTCTCGCCGCGTTCACCTTAGACTGGCGTAAATCCACATCGGTATCTGCATGAACAACTAAGGCGAAGTTATAGGCGCGCTCGAATCTATCCCATGCGGCGGCAGAGCAACCGAGCTGGATGGGCATGTTGCCCTGAACAAGAGCTATCGTTTCGCTCAGCCTGTCTTTGGCCGCCGGTATACGTACTAACCGCTGTGCGTACAGGTTGAACCTGTTCAGCGCATACGCAACATCTACGGCTGTCACGGAGCTAAGCGCTTTAACTGCAGCGGCATGATCGACAAGCCATTGGGCATGAGCCGTATCAAAGGCATCCTGTTCTTCGGGGGTCGGGGTAGCGGGCTGAACCGGCTCTTGGGGTAGTTGCTGAGATTCCCAGATTTTTTTGGTGTTGTGTCTTTCGTCTTTGTATCTGTAATGAGTATAAGCGACATAATCTTCCTTGCCAAAGTAATTATAGTTGGGATCGTCGTATCCGTATGTTAAGTACATGCCCGGGTTTTCGGGGTCTGCATAGACGTTGGACGGCTCAATTTGGTCCATCGCATCTTTCAGCGACCCTACGCTGGCCGAAACTACGGTTGCCTCAAGTGCTTTAATGGCGGCTTTGAGGTTTGTTGCCGCGCTTTCAAAGAGAGGGGCGTGCGTTGTCATGAAGGATGAGGCTACCCTCGGTCTGTACACAACCGCCACTGCATTTTTAACGGCTGTAATATAATTGTCATAAGCCGCTTGGCTTGAGTAGTTACTCGGGTCACGGTTGGCTTCGATTGCGTTTTTCAGCAGTGATGGAAGACCATAATCTGTATAAAGCACGACACTGTGTGTAAAGTTAAAGGTTTCTTTGGTGTACAACACCTGTGTCTCGGTTGCGTAGTAGGAATAAGAGGAGTTGTACAAAGCATCCACCGGTCTCGTAGCCGATTCGCTTACTGCGAAATAAGGAACATCCCATCCGCCACCATCGCCGTTCGTGGAGATGTTACTGAAGGGAGCCAGTGTGACCCCGTTTGAAACAAGGGTGGAATTGACGTTGCACGTCTTGCGGGAAACGGTTGCCGCTCTACCGTGCAGCGCATTTTCTTTTTCTTTTCTAGAAAGCTGCGCATAGACATTCTTTAGGTCTTGCATTGTTGCATCTTTTTTGGCGGAATATTGTGCGGTGTTCGTCTGCCACTGTGCATAAGCTGCGTCATAAGCAGCAATTTCTGCTGGGGTCGCGCCCGGTGCGAGTACTTCGGGTGCCACCGGCTCAGCGGGGCCGTTCAAGTATGTAGCATTGTATTTCATCTTATGGAAGTTGTTTTTTTCAGGATCTACTGTATCCCAACTCTTCCCGTCGTCAGCGGTCGTCGAAATATAGGAAAACGCTCTTTGTGAAAGCGCAACGGGCGTCAGCACGGTGCCGTCTTCGGTTAAAACATTGTAAGTTACTGTAATCATCAGCTGTTGGTTAGCGGTAAAGGTGCCGCCTAAGGAACAGGTGACAGCGTCTCCGCCATTGATGACGACATTTGTAAGAGGGGTTACGGTTATCGCGGGAATGCTTGAGGTGACCGAGACGATTTTGATTTTATAGAGATAGTCCCGCACAAAATTACCGTTTTTATCCGTCGCACCGGTATTGATACCGGTGGAGTCGTTGCGGATAGCGAATTCTGTCGCTGCACCGACAACCTGTGGTAACTGAACATCCGGGTCTTGATACGCTTGAGGCGTGCTCAAATCCATGACCTGGGTGAGCAAGGGCGTAATAGCGGGCATAATGGACGTTCTGCGAGTGTTCAACTGACCAAGGATATTTTTAATAATAGTCGCAAGGCTTGCGTTCGTGATGATGGCCTCAAACGAGGTGAAGTTGCCTATAGCACCTGGGAATACACTGTTGATGACTCTCGCAAATGTGTCAATGAGAATCTTCTTGACTGTCTTGGTTCCAAACTCGGAACCGGGGACTCTGTCAAACAGCGAAAGAATACCTACAACATCCAGGTCTAGCGCGCCCCCAATGATTCTGTTGATAAGCAGCTCGTGTGAATTACCGTTTACCGAATCGGGCAACCATTTAGCGGACACCGGCATGAACAGATTAAGAAATGTATTAATAGCGGCCCATGGGTCCGTTGTGCTGAATGTAGCATTTAAAATGCCGCCGTAATTTGCTCTTGCCCAGTTTATCGCCGCAAGAAGGGTGGCGTCAAAACCTTGACCGTAGGCAATCAGCCCGGGACCCGGTTTCATGTCTATCTTTTGGTTGATTGTGCTCGCCAACAGGTCCGAGAGCATAAAGAGCACACCGGCCTGGGTTTTTGGCTGTGTGGCGTAATCGATGGCCGGCAGTTCGCTCGCAAGAGCTTCCTTCACGCCGTACCACGCGACTTCAACGAGGGAGTCCGCATCGTCCGGAATATAAATCGTGTCAATAGCGCTGTTGAGTGCCAAGCGAAGAATGTAGGAGAACAACTGCTGGTCGTCCATCGCATTAACTTCGACAGCAGGTTTTACATCAACATAGCTTGGGAACAAGCCCGGACCCGCCAAGCTCAGGACATATTTTGCGGCTAACGCAAGATTGCTCAGAAGGTTTGTGTTCGCGCCGGCTGCCCAAGTATAGTCTTTCGTCACTGTGTTGATAATGCCTGCCAGAATATCATTGAGTTCTTTAACAAAAGTCGAACCCGCCGGAACGGTATAAGCAGGGACGACAAAGTTAATATTTAGGATATCGGCATATTCGTTGAGGTTGGATTCGTCGCCGGTATCATCCGGATTTTCGCTGTCATAAACGAATCCGCATGCTTTGCGAACCGATTTGAGTAGTTTTGTGTTGATAATCGGTACCACAATTACGTTCCACGCTTGTTGGAGCAGCGTTTCAACAAAATCGTAAGCGGAGGCTGTGGTGTTGATGATGTCGATATACGGTACAAGTTCCGGCGCAAAACCGTCATATTCCCCTGTTACGGGGTCAAGCTTGCCTTTGACGAGGTCGGTTATAAGCTGTTGTATCATTGCATCCGTATTTTGAGTTACGGGGTTCGGCACCGGTACATCCTTATAAACTGCCTCGAAAAGTGCTTCTTTAACCATCTGATTAACGTTCAGGTCACTCAGGTCAACAAACGATTTTGCAATTCCAAGGTTTAAGGAACCGTCTATTGCTTTGCCAAAGATGTCTTTGTTGTCCGCGAGGAACGTCACCAAGGCGTACATTACCGTGCTGTCGGTCGTGTCCTGTGATGCTGTCCTTCTGGGGTTTTTGAGCGCATCTACATTGAGTTTGTTGAGGTCGCCGAGCATCCAGCCGAACAAAGTCATTGCCCCGCCGGTGATCAGCTTGTGGATATCAGCAAAAGCATTGTTCACCGAATTCAGCTTTAGCTCGCCCAAAATCGACAGGTCAACGACCATGTCTTTTTCCGCAAGCATAACATCCACGCTGTCAAGCACCATCGTGCAGGCTTGGTTAAATGTGATGACCGGTTGGTCCAGATCATCATAATTTGTCAGATATACGTCCAGATAACTTGCCCTGCCTTGTGCCACAACACTAAATGTGGACATCATGATGACGACTGCCATGAGAAAACCAAGGACTCTCTTAAAACTCTTCAATAGTGTTACCTCCATTACAATTTAATCATTTTTTTTGTTACATATTACCTAATAGCATGCCGTAAAACGATGTTTGACCGCATGCTATTAGGTACCACTGTTATTATAGTATAATTTGCAGATAAAATCAACAGATTTACGAAACAAACAAACAATTTTCTAGGGACATAAGTGACTTGTTGCAGCAAATCGAGTTGTCGGCAACGCTAACCTCCATAGTTTGACAATAAATCATGTCAATGCTATCATAATGTATAGAAAAAAGGAGGAGAAGACATGTCATTCATTTATAACGCTGTAATTCCCAGAATACTTGTATTATTTCTCGCTTTCAGCACAATAACAGGTATTTGGAAAGCACCCGAAGTGCCGAATATTGTGCAGCCCGAAGCGGTAGAAACCTTGGAAATCACAGCCGATTATGTCATCGTTACTGCCGGAAATGCGACGGCAGCCGAACATAACGCCGCAGTCATACTCCAAAAATATCTAAAGGATATCAATGGAAACATGCTGGATATCGTTTTAGACTCTGATTCTTACAACAAAGAAATCGTCGTTGGCATCACCAGCCGCGAGGGCTCACTTTATAGCGTTGACCGTACAGCCTTAAGCAATGAAGGCGTTTTTATTAAAACTGTCGACGACACTATTATAATAACAGGCGGCAGTCAACGCGGAACGCTTTATGCCATTTATACTTTTCTGGAAGATTATTTGGGTTGTCGCTGGTTTGCAAAAGATGTTACCTATACACCCACAGCGGATAAGATTCTTATTCCAAAAACGATTGACTTTCTTTTCATCCCTCAACTGGAGTATCGGGCAACAAACTGGGTAAGCACCCGGGATGCCGATTGGAGCGTTGCCCATAAGCTCAACGCCCTTACCTTTTCGCCTTTGGATGATGAATCGTTAGGAGGTGGGGTAGGTTACATCGGTTTTGCGCATTCACTTCAAGGCTCCTTAATAAAGTTGTCCGACTATGAAGCATTCCCCGAAACAAAGGCACTCGGCGCTATCAGCGGTGTGCGCACAACAGAGCACCCGTGCCTGTCCGAAGAAAAAACCTATGAAATTGTTTTAGACAACGTTTTCCGCCTGCTTGAGCAATATCCAAAAATGCAGATAATATCCGTAACACAACCTGACAATTCCGACTACTGCGTATGTGATGCCTGCAAGGCAGTCTATGCGGAAGAAGGCAGCCCGTCGGGCTTGATGGTGCGTTTCACCAATAGAATAGCCGATGCGGTTTTAGAACGCTACCCCGAAAGAGACATCTCCGTTGATACTTTTGCCTACACCTACACGCGGCAAGCACCTGCCATTACCGTGCCGCGTGATAACGTGGTGATACGCCTATGCTCCGCCGAATGCTGCTTTGCGCACGCTTTAAATGATGATAGCTGCAGACGAAATGTTGAGTTTATGAAAGATTTAAGCGAATGGAAAAAGATCTGTAACCGTATTTATGTTTGGGATTACACAACCAACTTCGTACACTATAATGGGCCTTTTAATAACTGGGCAACCATGCAAAAAAATTTGCAAGTTTTTACGAGCAATAACGTCATCGGTGTTTTTGAAGAAGGCAATGCCCAAGCGTCAGAATGCAACGGCGAGTTTGGTGATTTAAGAGCGTATATACTTGCAAAGGTGCTATGGGACCCCAACACAGATGTTGACAAGCACTTGGTAGAGTTTTGCAATGCCTACTATGGGGATGCCGGCGATTACATGGTCAAATATATAAAACAAATAACAAAAAGAACGGGCAAAGATCTCCTTCGGCAACCAACACATTTTCGCTTTTATGAGAAGATGGACAACAAGGGTGTTATGCAGCTCGGTTTAAACGATGTCACGTACATTGATAACCTTTGGGCGGACGCCAAAAGCACAACCACGCTCAGTGAAGACCAGCTTTTCCGCGTTCGTTTATCCGAAATTTCGTGGCGCTACTGGAAGGCACACAACAACAAGCGTGAATTTAGTGCTTTCCAATTTGAAGAATCCGCAAAGCTGCTGTACGCAGATATGAAGGAACTTGGTATTACAAGAATCCAAGCCGGCGGGCCCGAGTATAAACTTTCCGATAACCCGGACTTTAAACAACCGCCCGGTGAATGGAAAGTTATAAACGATTAAGCCAACTAAAAAGCAAGGCACTCTACGTTGTAATGACGCAGAGTGCCTTGCTTTTACTGAAAAACCTAATACTTGAAAAATCTAATACTTAATAAACATCTTACCCGGGGCACCGCAGATGCTGCATTTTTCGGGTCGATATTTCTCGATGTTTCCGCAGACCGGGCAGAGGTAATAGAATACTTCTTCCGTTTGGTCCAGGTTTTCTAAAGCTTCCTGATAAAGTCTTGCGTGCACTTCTTCTGCTTGCATAGCATAGGAAAAACTCATGAGCGCCGCTTTATTGCCTTCTTCATTGGCTACCTTGACAAAATCCGGATACATCTCCTTGTACTCGTGGGTTTCCCCCGCAACGGCGTCTTTGAGGTTGTCCGCTGTTGTGGCAACTTTGCCGGCTACCTCAAAATGCTTTAAGGCGTGGATGGTTTCGGCATCGGATGCGGCTTTGAATAGTTTGGCGGCATTCACCTTTCCGTCTTTTTCCGCTTTTTTGGCATACGCTAAGTACTTTCTGTTTGCTTGTGACTCCCCGGCAAATGCATCCATCAGGTTGTCAAGGGTTTTGTTTTCACTCATTGTTTTTTCCTCCTCATTTTTATTAAAAATTTTTATCAGTTTTTCCACAACCTCTTTCGGAAAGCCTTCCGGCTGTTTGTTTTCCACAAGAGACTGCAAAAATGCTTTCGTGTTGTCGCTTTGCGGCAGCATAAACCCTGCTTCACGGATGATATCTTCCGCCATAATGTGGTTGGACTTTTCGACAGCGGCGGCCAACTTGCCGGGTAGGCCCGCAGCGATCGTTTCCTGTTCCGCTTTGCTCTGCATAAGAGCCTTGAGCGCACCGATAACCGTTTCGGTTTTGACCTGCTGTGGCGGGTAGACCTCCGGCACCATGGAAATCGCACCCGAGGGGCAAGCATCCGCGCAGTCGCCACAACCGATGCACGTTGCGACATCGATAATGCTGTTTTCGGTATCCGTCGCGCCGCTTGGGCAGACATAGAGGCACAAGCAGTCTTTGGTGCATAAGCGAATGTTTCTTACCGCATATTTTTTAGACATTCTTATGACCCCCCTTCAATTTTTTCAAATTTCCAGTCTTGCACCTTGCACACGGGGCACAGGGCCGGCGGCGCGTCCCCTATAAAGATAAAACCACAGATGGTGCAAACATAAACGCCGGTGTTTTCAAGTATGGCGTCGCCTTCTTTTTGATAGCGTGTCAACAGTGATTTTAAAATGAGCGTAACCTTCTTGCTCCAAACCAGCGCGCGGAGTGCACCTCTGTCGTTGGCATCGATTGCCGCGGCATTAGCACTCGGCCAACCTTCTGCAAGATCTTTTTCGATGAGACCAAGCAGCTTATCAAAACCGGGGGAATCGGCGCCTGCCGAGGCCGGCGTCGATACTGTTTTAAAGTAGCCGGCAAGCTCAGTAAAAAGAGCCGCCTCTTCCGGCTTATACTGTTTTTCGCAGCCACGCGCGAGATTGGTGCAAAGGGCACCGATTTGTGCCGATGACATCTCTTCCATGTCCGTGTGTGCCCCCGCTACAGTCGGCGGCATCCTCTGAATTGATACCGCCGCTTCCCCGTGTTTTACAAACTCCGATTTTGCGGCACCGCAGAGTGGGCAAACCCAATCTTTCGGCAAGTCCTCCCATTGCGTGCCCGGCGCAATGCCCGCTTCGGGAATGCCCTGCGCTTCGTCATAGATATACCCACAAACGGCGCATTCATATTTCCCCATACCATTCCCTCCTCACATGTTTTTGTTCTTATTTGAAAAGTGGCATATAAGCCCTTAGTCGTTGCATTTTATCAGGCGTTAAAAGTTTTTTCAAGCTCCAGCAGCGATTCTTTCATTGCCAAACCGCCTGCATAGCCAACAAGTTTTCCGCTTGACCCCACTACCCGATGGCAGGGGACCACAATCATGATTGGATTTCTGTTGTTCGCCATGCCTACTGCGCGGCTTGCTTTCGGGTTGCCGACCATGGTTGCGACGTCCTTGTATGTGCGGGTTTCGCCATACGGAATTCGGCAAAGCGCGTCCCACACTTTTTGCTGAAATTCTGTCCCGCGCAGCTCGTATGGGAAGTCAAATGTCCGGCGATGCCCTTCAAGAAATTCGCATACTTGCTCAAACGCTTTATCCGAAAGCGCCGAATGCTCGTTGTCGCCATCGATTTGATCTACCCGATAAAAAGAGATTACGGCCGTATCGGTATACCCGATTTTTAACAGTCCAAATTCAAAATCATAAAAAGCGTGTCGAATCATTTTCTTTTCCTTTCCGGTTGCGGCTAGAGACCATCCGCGGGAACGATCCTACAATATTATGGAACCGCCGTTTTTAAGCGTATTCCTGAAGTCGGCTACATCTATACCCCATATCTCTCGACCGGTATTGACTGCTAAAAATGCCGCAACCCCCGCTGCTTCGCCGATTTGGGTTAAATTAACCATCACCCTTACCGCGCCAAAGGCATCACTTTCGGCATTAATCATTCTGCCGACCATCAATAGATTGCCGAATTTTTGTTGAATAAGCAACATTTCGGCACTTCTTTTTACGGAACTTTCTTGACATTTGTTTATGAAAAAGCTCCCTAGTTACGGCTGACTCTTGAGGAAGGAAAACGCCGTTCCTATGTCTCGTTTATTATATTTTCACCGGCTAAAGCAGTCGAATGCTTTTACCGGAGAAAACCGAGTGTTTTCCCCTTATCACTTCTTCGTCGCCTGCTTTTTCTTTTTTGGTGCATAGTCGCGCATTTCCGGAATCGCACCCCCGGCAATTGCCCAAAGGTACAAGCCGGCCACCGTTGCGTAGGGCGAGTAACGTCTTGCATATTTTGCAAACATTTTTCTGTCGATGTTTCGGTGATGGTACAACATCCGCATTCCACGCTGAATGGCAAGGTCGCCGAAGCTTACCACATCGGGGCGCTGCATAGAAAAGATCAAGAGCATTTCAGCCGTCCATACGCCGACGCCTTTGAGCGCCACAAGCTCTTTTATGACCTCGGCATCGGACAGATCGTGGAGCGCGTCGATGTCAAACTCCTTGTTCTTGATTTTTTCCGCAAAATCTTTGATATAGCCGGCTTTTTTGAAAGTCATGCCAAGTTTTTGCAGTTCGGCCAGCTCCAGAGCGTCTATCGCATCGACACCAACAATCTTAACTCTGTCCCGAAGCCTTTGCCATATGGTCACCTGCGCGGCGGTGGAGATTTGCTGCCCGATGATATGGTGGACCACGGAGGAAAAAAGGTCGCTGTCAACAGTTCGATAGATGGGACCGATCCGATCAATTGCTTCGCCGAGCAGCTTGTCGCGGCTCTTTAGGAACTCAATTTCTTTTTCACCATACTCAAAATACAAAGGGGCACCTCAATAGTTAGGATACCAAGGCACTCTAGGTGATTGCCGTAGGGTGCCTTGCCTCGTCCGGCTGTCTATAACACGGCGGATAATCTGCTGCTTTATTTGTCTTTGACTTGCGTTTTTTTAACGTCGTAGCCAAGTGCCGTGATGGCCTTTACGATTTCTTCAATCGATATTTTTTCGTCGTCAAAGTCAAACTTCGCTTTGCTTGAGTTGAACAGTACGTTTACGCTTTCTTTTTCCACACCATCCAAAGATTTTGTCGCGCCTTCAATCTTCTGTACACACGATGGACACGTAAGAGGCTCTAGTTGAATAATTGCTTTTTTCATTTTTTTCTCTCCTCAATTTTTATTGTTTTCAGCGTCTTAATTTATAACGAAGGAGTCGCATACCGTTTAAAATGACGACCAATATACTACCTTCATGCACGAACATCCCTATGGACATATTCATCCATTTACTAAAAAACACACTTGCAAGTAAAAACCACACAACACCCACCGCAATGATGATGTTTTGGCGCATGTTGTTGGCTGTTGCTTTTGTCAAGCCCAGTGCATGAGGCAAACGACTAAAGTCCGAGTTCATTAAAACGACATCCGATGTTTCAATCGCTACGTCTGTGCCGCTCCCCATTGCAATGCCAATTTGAGCCAAAGCAATTGAAGGACTGTCGTTCACGCCATCGCCAACGAACGCGACGATTTGCCCCTTCGCAATTAAATCTTCAATATAGGCTGCTTTATTTTCCGGCAACATATGCCCATGGGCTTCTGTCAAGCCTAATGCGCGCGCCACTAAATCTACTGTTCCCTGGTTATCGCCCGACAGAACGACCAGATTTTTAACGCCTAATTTCTTTAGCCTTTTGAGATCCTCTTTCACCCCCGGGCGAATTTGGTCGCGGATACCCATTAGCACCTTTAGCTCACCATCAACGGCTGTCAGAACCAGCGAATTTCCGTTTTCTTCAAATCGGACAATATCTGCACGAGCTTTTTCATTCAAGCGAACGTTTTCTTGATCCATTAGCGCAACATTGCCTACTGCGACTCTATGTCCATCTACATAAGCAACAATACCGCCGCCTTTTACAACATCTGTTTTTTCGACTGTGTATGTTTTGGCATCGCCAATATAGTCTATCACTGCTTTCGCTAGCGGATGGTCCGATTCTTTTTCAACACTTGACAGGTAGCCCAATACTTCGTCAGCGTTATTGCCATACATTTCTTTTTCAGCTACTTTGGGGCTGCCTACCGTTAAGGTACCGGTCTTGTCAAATACAATGGTATCAACTTTGCTAAAATCCTGTATCACTTCGCTGCCTTTTAAAAGCACCCCGTGTCGCGCGCCATTCCCTATGCCCGCCACGTTTGAAACAGGCACACCGATAACCAAGGCTCCGGGGCAACCCAAAACTAATATTGTAATGGCCAGTTCAATATTTCGCGAGAATAGCCATACAATAAACGCAAGAACTAAAACGGCCGGCGTATAGTATTTGGAAAACTTGTTAATGAAACGTTCCGCTTCTGATTTTGAATCTTGCGCTTCTTCGACCAGCTCAATAATTTTGCCAAAAGTGGTGTCTTCCCCTACTCGATCCGCAATAATTTGTATGGTTCCGTTTTCTAAAATTGTTCCGGCATAAACCCCGGAGTCTTTTCTTTTACTCACCGGAAGAGATTCGCCGGTGATACTTGCTTCGTCAACATGACCCTCACCTGTCAGCACAGTGCCATCAACAGGAATCTTCGCGCCGGTTTTAACAAGCAAAATATCGCCTACATCGACTTCATCAACTTCTACTTCCTCAAATTCTCCGTTTTCCATTTGCTTCAAGGCGCTTTCCGGCGCCATTTCTATTAACTCTTTAATCGCAGAGCGCGTTTTGTTCAGCGTGCGTTGTTCCAGAAAAGCGCCGAACAAGAACAAGAATGTAACGATAGCCGATTCTTCAAGATTGCTGATTAAAAATGCCCCGCCAACCGCAATGGTAACCAAAACATCGATACTGACGACTTTAACTTTTAATGCTTGGTAGGCTTGTATTGCAATAGGCGCAACGCCTGCTATCGAAGCGAGCGCAAAAGCCCACATCGCTATCTCTTCATTTTTGAAGCCCCACTCACCGGTAAAACCAATGACGATTAAAACTCCGCCGATTAGTGCTATAAGATTTTTCTTGCCCAGTATAAATCTCTGCAAGCAAACTCACCCTCTACCTCGTTTTATGATTGTATCTTTAAAGATGATACGCCTTATCCATATCGGCTAACATATTGTAAACAGCCTCAAAACTTTCACATACATCCCCCGGAACCGTGTAATCATTTGTGACGGCACGCAGCTTGGTAAACTCTTCTTCCAGTTCAGGTTTGTTGGATCCGGCTTCTTTCATTTTCAATTCGATTGCATCAAATAGTTTCTTAACCTCATGGAATTCCGGATGAGTGCCCCCGTGAACCTTCGCTACAACCGGGACATATTGTTTGAGTGTTTTCAAATGCGCTTTCTTCACTTGATTAAATGATAATTGCTTTGACATATTTCCACCCTTTTTCTTGTTTTTATTTTTTATAAGTTCGTTATGCTACGGCTAAATGTTGCGCCATTATTATCATAACACAAAACATTACGAGCTGAAAATTTCGCATTCGAACACCAAGTGTCGTGATGTTTTAAAAAAGTTTGTCTTGACAAGGGGTACACTGTATATCTCCTCCACTGTCTGTCGTATTTCGCGTTATTTTTGCCCTAATGTTTTCCATCCATTTTACATGCAGTAGCATCATCATCAATATTTTTAGAAATGATATCGGCATGTGATGCGCTGTGCTTTTTTAGCCATGCGTTGGCATAGGGACAAGTAGCCTTTGCCGTCAGCTTGTTTTCTTTTAAATATTCGGCGACAACCTCCATCATTTTCCCGGCGACGCCTTTCCCTCTTAAAGCCGGACTGACATAGGTATGATCAATATCAACCTCTGCATTGTCCGTAAAAACAAAGGTCGCCTGCGCCATCAATTCCGCGTTTTCATCGACGCTGTAGATGCGTCCTTTTTCATATTTCCAGTTCATCGTTAGTCTCCTCTTATATTGTATTTGATATTTATTTTGTTGTCACCGCGTCCCGGCCTTACGGTACCTTTTTTTATAAACAAAATCTTGACTTCTGCCTTAACACTGGGCTTTCTCCCTGTACTAATTTTATAATTCTTTAAGCATATGTTAAAACAGAGGCACCAAGATTTTTTCTATCTCAATGCCTCGTTTTCTTTTGCTTTGACTTGGAGCGTGTCTTTATGCCCCAGAACCTATTTCAGCGAAATTTTTACGGGAGTCTCGTTTGCAACATTATCGCTTACAGGGCATCTGCTTTCTACTATTGTTACCCATTTGTCAAGAGTCTCTTTATCCGCATCCGTGTCGGGGTTTAGAAGGACTCTGACTTCCTTGTAGCCTGCTCTTTCCTTCATTGACACCCCCATGAGCTTCGATGGGTCAAGATTGCCCTCAATTTCGAGCTCAATGCCTCTTAGCTCAAAGTTCATTTCTTTCGCTACAAGGTGGCCTACAACGTTCAAGCATCCTGCCAAAGCTGCAAGGACATACTCTACGGGATTGGCGCCTGCATCTGTGCCGCCAAGGTTTTGAGGTTCATCGACAATCATTTTAAAGCTTCTCGCCTCTACAATTGTCTTCGAAGGGCTTTCGCTATGTGCGTTGATGTTAAATTTAATATCTGCCATTTTTGTATCTCCTCTCACTCATAATCAATATCCTTTTTAAATATATCACTTTTCTATATTTTTTGCAATAAAAAATTAATTTATTCTCCGATTGTAAAGATTGCAAGTTTAATTGTCGCACCTTCGGTTCAGTTAATTTGAGTGAGCATTGGTCTTCGTTATCTCAATTCCCCCGAGGGGGAATTGAGGTTTTTGCCGAGCGCTATGCTGCGGCAACCTCGTTGGCGGTTTTGTAGCCGAGTATTCTGCGAGGATAATTGTTTACCCAGTCCTCTATTC
>JAAYFA010000119.1 GCA_012728445.1 Clostridiales bacterium
AACCCCCAGTAAATAGAGCGCGACCACAAGAACCATCGTGGTTTCCGTAATATAGGTGTATCGTTCGACTTTTTTGATTATTTTAAAACGGGTTGGGTCTGTCATAAAGTTGATGAACGTCCAAGTCATCCACAGGACATTTAAAAAAAGTACGCCCACAGCCACGAGGTTTAGCCTGTAAACCAGTAAAAAGTTTGTGACGATGTCAACAATCGTAATAATGAGCACAAAGCGGGTCGCTTTTTTATACCCGAATCTTTTTGAATAGGTCTCATAATCGGTTTCGTCCCGAGGGGCCCTTATCTTGCGTGAAATTTCCCATATCAAGGCCGGAAAATAAAGCGTGAGGGCGACTAAAAAGTTAGTAAGGTTGAAAAACGGCAAGTGAAATTTAATGCAGGCAAACGAAATAATGTAGATGTTCATCACCATCATAATCGGATTATGTGTGATGAGTGCGAGAAACAGGTTCTTTTGTATCTTGCTCCTTTGGAAAAACCATACCGACATCAAGACTCCGTAAAAATAGAGAAAAAGGAAGAAGGGGATGTTATTCATGAAAACAAAGTTAAGAACTGCGGTAACCGTGATCAAACCCGTCAGAAAAATAGCCAGATCTTTTTTCTTTACTCTGCCGGAAGGGAGCGGACGCTCGGGGAAAAGCACACGATCCGACTCATAATCCTTAAAATCATCCGCAATCCTGAGCATAAACAAAAAACTGAAAATGGTGAATCCGCCGACCGCTTCCTGAACCCCAATATTGAATTCTGCGAATTCTGTCACACCGTGATTGAGCAACATAATAAAATAAATTTCAAAAAAAATAACAAGCCCTAAAAAGAGCCGTGGAATGATCGGGTACATTTCCTTGGTATAGATATGAAGCCTTTTAAGCATGACAAACACCTATTTTCTCTCCCATTTTGATCTTCGTCTCGATCCCTTTTTTCGAATACGCGCGTATATCGTCATCAATTCGAACCGTATCTTTTTTGAACAGGAGGACGATTGTTGAAGCACCCGGCAAAAAAAATCCTTTTTCATCGCCTTTTTTATAATCGGTGATGTCATAGTTATGGATTTTGCCTATCAGCAATGCGCCCACTTCCATATAAACACAACTTCCGAAATTCTCTGTTTCAAGGAAACTCGCTACTCTGAAATTTTCTTTGTAAACCTTGTAGCGTTTGGCCGAGACAGGCCCGACTGTATGCAAACGACCGTTAATGGTTTTGCTGCCTGTCTGCCGGCCGTTGTCAAAAAAACAATAGCGGTGGCAATCATCGACCGTCAGCCTGTAGAGCAGGCAGGTACCGCCTGCGAATGCCTGCGAGACACCTGTGTCTTTGAGTAGCTCGTCAACAGTGTAACGGTTGCCTTTAATCTTCATTTCCAAGGCATCGTTAATATCAAAAACTGTTAGTTTGGAATCGGCCACGGCGATTAAGTCCTCTTTTAAAACCGAAAACGGTCTTTTGCCGGGCAGCGTTTTTCTGATGAAAAAGTCATTGAAAGACTTGTATGCGGTATCTCCGAAATCGGTCATATCAATATTGTACTGTTCAATAAACGGTTTGATTTTTTTAACCGACTTTTTCCCTGAACCGGAAATAGCGTTCAACTTTGAAAAAGTTTTCGACGCAATAAAAAGCTTAAGCAGTATTCTGCCCATGAAAGTGTTGTATAAGAAGTCGGCCTGCTGTTCTTTATACTGTTTTTCAAAAAAAACTTTAGCAGCCGCTCTGTCATACACTTCAACTTCCATTAATTCAGACCCCTATAAATAATAAACGAACTCATCCCCAAGGCCAGCGCAAGAAAAAAGATGTAGGCCGCGCCGCGCGGTTTCGGGATTTTTATATTTAGAACGAAAAGCAAAGCCACCAAGGCGATTGCCACTGTAAAAACAATCGTGAATATGTTGCCGGCGCTCACAAACGACACCAGCCACACCAGCGGGAAAATAAGCGCCGCATAGGTAACCGGCAGCCCGCTGTAATATTTGATTGGCTCTTCGGTCATGACCCCGGCTACAGAAATGTTAAAATAGCCAAGCCTTGTAATCGCACAAAGGGCATACAGCGCATAGAGCCCTGTATGATAAATGGAGTTTAGCCCCATAGAGTAAAATATCGTGATAGGCAGCGCGACGAAGCCGACCATATCCGCCAGAGAGTCAATCTGAACGCCAAAAGATTTTTCTTCTTCCGTTCTTTTCATCATTCTCGCAACCGCGCCGTCAAACAGGTCGCATATGCCCGCGACGATTAGGCAGAGCATCGCAAAATTGGTGTTTCTGTTAATGGCCAAGGCAATGCCCACAATGGAAACCGTGACGCCCACATACGTTAAAATAACCGATTTGTTGTATTTACCGATAAACATACTTGTACCCCTATTCTTTGATAATAAGTATTTCTCCCGTTTCCCCATTGATGGAAATTGTGCTGCCGTCTTTGATGAGCTTCATTGCATCTGTTACAGAGACGACACAGGGAATCCCGTATTCCCGCGAGACAATGGCCGCGTGGCAGAGGATCCCGCCGTATTCCGTTACAATGCCTTTTAAGATGGCGAATTTCCCGGTCCAACCGGTATCCGTAAATTTGGTCACCAAAATATCATCCGGCTGCAGCTTGTCAACTTCCGACAAATCTTCGATTATCCTAGCCGTTCCGGTAACCGTCCCACTGTTGCAGCCGATGCCTGTAATGTTTTTCGACCTCGTTTTTCGAACGGTGCCCTCTTTATTGAACACAGCGCCTATCTCGTTTTCACTCGTAAAATTTCTAAAAGAATTGTAATACTTTCTGTTCTTCTTGATGATTGCTTTAAGGTCATCCACACTTTTCTTTTGGCCGATGAACTCGAAGATGTCTTCAATTTTCAAAAACCAAATGTCGTCTTTGCTTGCGATGACACCTTGTTCGACGTAATTTTCAGCCAGCTTCATCGTGTAAATCCTGATGATGTAATAAAACCTCGTGGACACATCGCGGAGCTCTTCCCGCCACCATAACATAGAGCGGATCCGTTCAATACTCGCTAACAATTTCTTGTATTTCTTTTCGCCGACCTTTGCTTTTAGTTTTGCAAGCTGCTCTTGATAGGCGTTCTTTTGTTTTTGCCTGTCCAAAGCAGGGTCACGACCCTCGTCCAAGGCGATGCTTTCTTTAAACATTTTTATGACACTGCCCGCATCCTCAAAATAGCACGGAAAGGTGACGTCCAGCTCTTTTTGGGAATGGTAGCCGTAATCATCCATGAACATGTTGAATTCCGGCATAAAGTTGCTTTTCGAATTGTTTTCATAATCCTGCAAAATGGCCTCAATGCTTGATGAAGTCCAATAAGAGAGTGCCGCTTTATCGGCATTTATTCGCCTGCCAATTTCCCACATATCATAAAACGGCAGCAGGTGCGAAATTTTATCCAACCCGCCTATTAAATGAAAATATTCACTTTGGGTTGCGTACTTGAGGATTTTATCTTTAAACAGAGCCTGATGGACGGTGTTTAAGAATATCTGCCAAAAATAAGTTGCCTCGCTTTTGAGATAATCGGTTTTTATCAGTGTAACCCACATCTTTTGAAAGTCGTCGTGAGAATAGTCGGTTTTGCTGTTCGCAAGGTATTGATAATACTTCGTCAACAGTTCTTCTTTATACCGCTCAACATTGTCCAGATGTTTTTGCAGGATTCCTTTTTGCTTGACCGCCATTCTCAAAATGGCGAATATCGATTTTGGCGTGATTTTTGTTGTTCTGCCGTCACCCGTGTAGGTAATCTTGACGCCAAACTCGCTGTCAAATGCTCTTTCTTTAAAACCCGGCACCATGGCCATTCCATTTTTAACCATTGTCATGTTCCAATAGGGGCGCCCGTAAAACATATCGCCCAATTTGCGCAGGTCTTTTTCCTTTTGAATTTTGGAGTCCACCATGTATTTTTTTAAAGAATATTCCCAAATATACTCGTACAAACTCCACATAAAAGGCGTGCAAACCGTTGCCGAAACACCGCCATCCTTGAAGTCGGCCGTTGACCACTGGTCCTTGATGCCGGAATACAATACTCTGGTGATGGAACGGGACTGTAAGATATAAACTTTCCCATTTTCAATCGCGAACTCCACATCGCAGGGGTAACCGAAAAACAGCTGAATATCAAGCAAGGTCTTCATCAGCTCATGAAGCTCTTCCTTGGACAACAACTTGTTGGTTTCGTCGTATTGATAAGCATCTGTAAACCAGTTGTAAAAGTACCTTTCGGGTACGACTTTGCCGCTGACAATGTTATCCCCGAGGCCTTCTGCTATTTCGACTACAATTTCTTTATCATCCCCGGTCAAGGGGTTTATGGTAAATGCTATTCCGCTTTTTTCGGAATTGACCATTTCCTCTACTATCACAGCCATCTCCAGGTTATCGGTGCCAATATCGTTATTCACTAAATACGCAATGATCGTTTCGGTAAACATGGACTTGTAGCAATCGATAACCGCAGTTTTAATGGCATCTGTTCCGGCGCTGTTTAAAAATGTTTCGTACTGCCCTGCGAAAGAGAAACTTTCCAAATCTTCTTTCAAGCCGCTGCTTCTAACCGCATATTTCGTGTCCGGCTTTATCCTTTTGCTCATATCGTTAACAATGGCCGGCGGGAGCTTAAGCCCGTCAAACAAGCTTGTCAGTGCGGCAGTAGACTCTTTTATATTAGCCGTTGTTATACCCGCCAGGATTGTTGCAATTTGCTCGCCTTTATTGTTGAAGCGAATTGTTTCTACATAGGCGTCGCTGTCCAAAATGAAACCATTCGGAACATTAAACCCTTCGTTTTTCATCGCCATTAAGAACTTGGCTTTATTGCCAATTTTTTCGGGTATTGTTTTGTCGTCTATATTAATCAGCATAGGGGCTCCTAAAACATATTTTTTCTAAGATGTGCGAAATACAGTAAAATGTTAATTATTATGTGTGTCAATGCACCGAGAAAAACAAACCCCAAAAACAAAAGAATACTCATCTTGTAAACCAGGCACAGCACCAGCGTACAGCCGATGACCGAATCCGCCTGGTCAAAGAATATCGTCAAAACACCCCTTAAGTTTTTATTTGATTTGCCGGGTGCGATGTTCATTCTTCTTTTTATAAAACTGTTCGGCAATTCAAACAAGGCGTACCCCAGTCCGAAGAGCAATCCCATCAAGACGTTATGCATAACTGTGTTTTCGTAGTTGCGATAAAGATAATTGTGTGCCGACAAGTAATCGCTGCCCGAGCAAATCAGTCCCCAAAGAACAGTACACAAAATCCCCAGCACAACCATACCGGCGAGCCCTTTCCATGTTTTGTTTTCGCCAAACAGTCGATGCCCGTCTTTCAGCACGATGTTGTTATCTATCGGTCTTTCCAAAAACTTAATCAAATGCAGTTTGCACCATACCATATTAAGCGCCCCGGCAAGGATAACTGGCAAAAGACTGATATACATTTCCGCAATAGTCGTCATAAAGATTGCCCCTTTAAAAATATCAAAGTTTCACATGCGATAATAGTATATGAATTAATACAGATAGTCAATGTGTTTGCCCGCCCGCCAAACCCCAAACTTTATATGCGCGTAGTCGCATAAGGCGTAGCATTCACAGTGCCTATTTTTCTGTCACTATGCCGTTTTCGTCAATGCTGATGTTGCGCCGCGGGGACACACTTTCAATCAGTTTTACCGTTTCGTTTCGTTTGGACTCATCGTTTTCAATAAAGGTTTTACCGCCATTCGTTTGGCAGGGGATAAACTGCGGCTCTATTTTGCCGTTTTCATCAATAACCAGCTCCAAATAACCCGACTGTAAACTTTTTAAATTAAACCAAAAGTTGCCGAGACTATATGCAATAAAACGCCCTTTGTAAAAATCCATCCCCTGTAGCACATGAGGGTGCGCCCCAATAACCGCGTGGGCCCCCGCGTCAATATAGCGTTTCCCTTCCGTGAGCTGTTCCCCGCTCGTGTTATTGGTGTTTTCGGTGCCCCAGTGAACATAAACAAAAACGCAGTCGCTTTTTGCCGCGGCCGCTTTGATGGCGTTTATACAGTTGTCCGAACCGTAAGCGTCCAATATGCCGGGTTTACTGCTGGTCGCGGCGGGGGTGTTCAGCCATGACTCGGTTCTGCCCGCGGCAACAAACGCAATTGTCTTCCCGTTTATTCTAAAATAGGCAGCCCTTTTTGCTTGGGCAATGTTTTCGCCTGCGCCGACGCAGGCGATGTTCGCGCCTTTGAGCGTCGTGATCGTATCCAGCATAGCGTCTGTTTTATAGTCGTAAATATGGTTATTGGCGATTGAAACGGCATCGACCCCGAGTTCTTTCAAAACACTGACATTCGAAGGGTTTGCTCTGAAGGTGTATTTTTTGCCCTGTTTTTGTCCCCTGTCAGAAAAAGCAAATTCATTATTAACAAAAAGTATATCCGCAGCTTTCATCCTACCCACAAGCACAGGATCGATGAAATCGGAAATGCTGTTCGTGCCGAGGTTGTAAAACTGCATGGGTCCGGTTTCCCATTTTTCATCAAGGTTAATGTCTCCTGTAAAGCCGACTTTGATTTTACCGTCAGCCGTGCTGCCGAGTTCGACTATATTTACAACCGTATCCTCAACCTGTTTTTTCGTTGGTGCCTGCGTTGCCGCGCTTGATGTTTGCGTTGCTGCGATTGTTGTTTGAACCGTTGTGGTTGCGCTTTGAGTCGTCTCCGAAGCAGGCACTGCCGTCAGTGCAGTGGTTAGGATGCTGTCACCGGCCTTTGGGAACGACATGTAAAACGCAACAGCTATCGCAACGAGCACGACTGCCGCAGAAATATAAATTAATCTGTTCTTCAACTCATTATCCTCGCATCCATTTTTTTACTAAATCACGTCATTTTTTCACATAAAGCGACGTTTGGCCTGCGCAACTAAATCAATCGCTTCTAAATGCCTGTATTTTCGCTCGGTCAAGGTCGGCATCCAAGAGGTCTGCAAAAAGCCCTTCAGGCGCTCCGGTGCGATGTGGCTTGCGCAGTGCTCCACGGTTCTGCCAAAGTTTTCGCTGCATTCCCAGTTGGAGCCGGTCGGCACTTGGTCGTAACCGTTTTCTTCCAAAATACTGTAGCTCTTTATGCCCATGCCGTCGAGTTCCTGCGGGGTAAAACGCCCGTAATACCAGTTGCTCTGCAAGACGGATTTTGGCATCTTTTTTAAAAATGTCTCCGGATTATCCCACAAGTAATCGGACCATATCCAAGCGCGGGATTTGTTTTTTTCAACCAGGTCAACCAAGTAATAAAAATCATGCCACCAAAGGTCATTTTGGCGGACAACAACATGGCTGTAATCTTGTTGGTTGTGATAATTTTCCTCATCCATACCGAGATGGAAAAGCGGCGGGTTGTCAAAAATATCCACAACCTCGTCGATGATTTCTTTGCAAAAGTCGTAATACCAACGCGTTGAAACAGCGCGGGCATACTCCCCCATCCATTCATCATGGCCGGTAGAAAAGTTCAGTTTTGGTATCGGCGTAATCCCTGCATCCCGCATTCGAACCAGCTTCTTCTTCAAGAATTCCGCGCTCCATGACCTTTTTACCGCAAGTTCCGGGTGGCTCTGATACTGTACGCCCTCACCCAAGTCAATCACACAGGTGTTAACGCCGGACTTTGCCATGAACCGCACCAGTTCATCCCAAAGTTTCACATCGCAGCGCAAGGTGTCACTCGCCCCGCCGTACTCCGTGTACCAATTGACATCGTTCCACATGTTGTAACCCAAATGCAAGAGATAGCCCCACATCGGTTCTTGTTTCATCTTTCACACCACTTTCCTGTAATAATTCTATCGTTTAAATTTAACCGGACTACGCCCTGCGCCGAGCGCAATATCCTTTATATTATGCTTTACCCGGCCAATTTCGCATCAAGCAAGGTGCCGCCGAGCTTACCCAGTAGGGCACTGCAGAAAAAGCAAATCAAGCTAAGACTTATAATAACCACCTTACCGCCTGTAGCGAAAGATTCAACATTTAACAAGATGGCCAAGGCAACCGAGGCAATGAGAAACACTGTACCGATGATGATTTTTTGCTTAACCCGCGGACCGAACTGCTTCGTAAAGCGGGTCTTTGCGTCGAATATGCCGGCAACCATAGCAAACAAAACCGACACGGGCAAAATTGCCGACAATAGTTTTTCAACCATAATCAAGTTACTGCTAACTGTTCCCTTTGTCGCAAAAGCGATGATGATAAATACAAGTGAAAGAATGGCTATGCTTTGAGGGAAATGGACTAGAATGGGATGAAGATGAAGGCTAAGCTTCGCTAAGCGCTTTTCGCCGATATTGTATTTGTAACTTTCGAAAGCGGTTGCCGGTACGCCGCAGGCCGGGCAGACGGTTTGCATCTCCTTTTCTTCACCGATAAAACCACAGACTTTGCATCGCTTGTACTTTTTCATTTTTCGGTCTCCCCTTTCTTAGTCCGATTATATGTTCGAGTAAACAGTTTTGCCGATTTACGGCAGTCATCTTTCCTCATGACGTTTTCGGGAATACGAGATGTGGCAGAGGAGTTTTTTACTGCAAAGATTTGAGATTCTTATTCATTATTTTACATTTTTTACCACAAATAATCAAGCCTATAGTTTTTTATGTCTTAATTTTACAGGTAAAACAGCCTTTCGTCATTCCATTCTCTTGACTTTGGCGTGCGCACAGCTTAATATCGATATGAAGTGCTTTGCATTCAGAAGGATACTAAGCCCTCACACTTGATGAAAAAACTTTACAGCGCCGAAGAACGAAAGAAGGTAAGCGAAAACTGAAAGGGAGGTTTCACAATGGATAAAAACGCTCATCACGGCGGACATGAAAACGCCACAGAGCACGATCATAAACAAAAAAGAACAGATCACGAGGGACACGTAAAACATGACAAGTGTGACCATCAAAACCATCATGAAATGATGATAAAAGATTTTAAAACAAGGCTTCTTATATCACTGATTGTTACCGTTCCCATCCTCATTCTTTCGCCTATGATTCAAGAATGGGTAAATGCAAAGATTGCCTTTCCCGGTAGTAATTATTTGTTGTTTGCTTTATCAGCCTTTATATACTTTTATGGCGGCCGGCCGTTCTTAAAAGGTTTAATAGATGAGCTAAAAGAGAAAAAGCCCGGTATGATGACACTTATCGCCATGGCGATTACTGTGGCATTTTTATACAGCACAGCGA
>JAAYFA010000384.1 GCA_012728445.1 Clostridiales bacterium
CTTCATACACAATCCCGCCGGTCATCGAACCATCACCCACAACTGCGATAACGAAGTTGTTTTCTTTCTTCAACAACTTTGCCTCGGCAACGCCAAGAGCCGCTGAAATAGCGGGCCCTGAATGACCGCTACAAAAAATATCATGTTCGCTTTCACAGGGCTTAGTAAACCCGGAAAGGCCATCTTTTTCACGCAACGTGTCAAAGCGGTCACCTCGACCGGTTAAAAGCTTGTGTGTATAACTTTGATGCCCCACATCCCATATAATCGGGTCATGAGGTGAATTAAACACGCGGTGAAGGGCTATTGTAAGCTCCACAACACCTAAATTCGACGCAAGATGCCCCCCGCTGCGAGAAATGGATTCAATCAAAAAATCTCTAATTTCCTGAGCAAGAACATCCAGCTCTTTTTTATCTAGTTTTTTCAAATCTTTGGGCGACTTTATGTTGCTCAAATAGGTTGATTCGCTCATCAAAAGTTTCCTCACTTTTTGCGTTTTGTCAAGCTGTCCGCAAGCTTTTGAAGATATTCCGCTTGTTCACCAAAAATTTTCAAGGCATCATTTGCTGCGAGCGTTAAGCCTGATATTTTTTCTTTTGCGGCATCTGTACCAATTACGGAAACATAGGTGGTTTTTTTATTGCCTTCATCACTGACCACCGGTTTACCCAGCGTTTCTGCGTTGCCCGTAACATCTAGAATATCGTCAACCAGCTGAAAGGCAAGACCGAGGTTGTAAGCATATTGGGCGGCTGCTCTGACTTTTTCCTCTTCAGCGCCGGCGGCTATACAGCCCAGCACCGCTGAAGCGATTATCAGTTTGCCTGTTTTTTTATAGTCTGTCTCAAGAAGTTCTTCGAGCTCGACTTGCTTCCCCTCGTTCTGAAGGTCCATCACCTGGCCGCCAATCATCCCCGCCCAGCCTGCAGCAGCGGATAGCTCTTTACCGGCGTTTATAATCATTTCAGGTGTCAATCCGGCATTCAAAACAGTTTCAAAGGCAAGGGTTAAAAGCGCGTCGCCTGCAAGGCGCGCATTGGCTTCACCAAAACGAATATGGCAGGCCGGATTTCCCCTGCGCGTATCATCATCATCCATACACGGTAAATCATCATGAATTAAGGAATAAGCATGAATCATTTCGACAGCGCATGCGAACGAGAGTGCCTCTTCTTCCCTCCCACCGCAAAGCCTGCAAAACTCTAGTGTAAGAACGGGCCGAATACGCTTGCCACCGTTAAAAACACTGTATCGCATCGCTTCGCAAACAACACTTTCTTTGGCCGCGGGCAACAGTTTTTCTAACTTTTCATTAATCATCAGTGTGTAGCGTTTTGTTCTGCCCGGCTCATTGCTCATCGGTTGCTCCCCCGCTCTCGAGTGTTGTCAGTTCAACTATCTTTTGTTCCGCATCATCAAGACAGGTATTACAATACACGGCAAGTTTCGTGCCTTCCTCAAAGAGTTTAAGCGTTTCATCCAGCGGTTTGCTCCCCTCTTCAAGGGCTTCCACAATTTTTTCCAGTTTTTTTATAGATTCTTCATAAGTTTGTTTTTTCATTTAGTAGCACCCGTATCCTTTAATGTTAAACACTGATTTTTTCAACCGTACACAAGAGTCTGCCTTTTTCGAGCCGAACTTCTATTTCACCACCGATGTCAGCATTGGCGTCATCGTGGAGTAAAGAGCCTTTTTTATAAGCGAGCGCATACCCTCTGCCCAGCACTTTTAGGGGGCTCAACGTATCAAGCTTGCTGCCGAGTACCGCCAAAGCACTTCTGCTGTCTGAAACGGTTGAAGCCACCGCTGTGTACAGCGAGGCAATATACCCGTCAAGCCTTTGGCGATGTGTATTGATTACCATAACAGGGCTGATAAGCCCCATTGATGATTCAATGCTTTTAAGCCCGGCGCGTTGTTGCTGAATTTCTCTTTGAGTGACTTGAGCAACACGATATTTAAGCGCAGAAATATAAGTTCTTTGTTCAAATTTATCCGGCACAGCTAGTTCTGCAGCCGCTGACGGCGTGGGTGCCCGCAAGTCGGCAACAAAATCGCAAATCGTGAAATCCGTTTCATGACCGACCGCCGATATAACAGGGATTTTACTGTTCGCCACTGCCCTGGCAACCGTTTCTTCATTGAACGCCCACAGTTCTTCAATGGACCCTCCGCCTCTGCCGACAATAAGCACATCCGCATAATGTCCTGTGTTAAAACGTTTAATGGCATCCACAATTTGCGGTGCGGCCGAAGCCCCCTGAACCTGAACCGGGCACTTAATAATTTGTGCGATTGGAAAACGGCGTGTAAGAATATTTATAATATCCTGTACCGCGGCGCCTGTTGGGGATGTGATGACGCCGATTCTTCGCGGATATTTCGGTATTTCTCTCTTTCGGCATGCGTCAAAAAGACCTTCACCGGCCAACTTATTTTTAAGCTGCTCAAAGGCGAGGTTCAGCGCTCCCAATCCATCGGGCTGCATATCGTCAATATAAAGTTGGTACTGACCATCACGCTCGAAAACGGAGATTCTGCCCCTTGCAATAACGCTCATACCGTTTTCAGGCTTGAACTTGATGCGTTGGTTCGCGGTACGAAACATAACCGCTCTGATTGCGGCTTTTTCATCCTTAAGCGTTAAATAGTAATGCCCTGTGCGGTAATGATCCTTAAAATTGGATATTTCGCCGCAAACGAACACATTGTTTAAATTTATATCGCCATCTATGATTGATTTTATATAGGCGTTAAGCTGAGTGATTGAAAGAACCGGGGGAACGCTCATCCTTCTCTCTCCTTACCGTGGCATAACTTACTAGCAAAACAACCTCTTTCCCGCTGTCAAATAAAGCGGCAGAGGTTGTGTATTTGCCGGTTTTGATACCGAGATATAGACTCATTTTATCTCCTCGGAGATGATTTCTACTATTTCTTTTTTTTCTTCATTTTCTTCTTTTTCATTTTTTTCTTCTTTGTTGTTTTCTTTTTGCTCGGCGCGCGAAACACTGCCGAGGATACCGTTGACAAATGGTGCATCATCTTCCGCACCAAATTTTTTGCAAAGTTCAACCGCTTCGTTAATGGAAACGCTGACCGGGACTTCGGGTATATACATCATTTCGCAAATGGCAAGGCGCAGTATCGCCAAAGCCACTTTTGAAATTCTGCTTACCCGCCAGCCGATCGAGTTTTTTTCAATAACTTCGTCAATTTCAAGCAAATTATCCCATGTGCTTCTCGCAAGACCTAATGCATACTCATCTTCCTGCAAAAGTTCCTGCTCGATATTGATTTCGATAATGTCATCCAACGGCGTTTCCGGATGGAAGGATTTTTCAAAAAGTATTGTGAACGCCTGTTCCCTTGCTTGTCGTCTAGTCATTTTGACGTCCTCCCTATAAATCGATGATGTAACTTATCCCTCAATTGCCAAAAGGCCTTAATGAACACTCAATTTTTCGTTTCTTCCCGGTCATCGAAGTCAATGCCCGCAATGCTTACATTTACTTTGGTTACAACTCTGCCGGTCATGCTCTGCACAGCGGTTTTCACATTACGCTGTACTTCCGCGGCTATGGTCGGTATCTTTTGATTTTCTTTAATGTAAATGTAAACTTGTAGTTTTATATCGTTTTCACTCGACCAAACCCGAACGGATTTGAGCGGACTTTCGCCCATCTTTAAGAGTGAATGTACATCGGGCGGACGCACAGCAAACCCGGCAACGCCTTCAACATCCTTTGCCGCATTAAGTGCGATGGAGGCGATAACCTCATCGGATATAACAAGGCCGCCTATATTGTTGTCTTTATTGTCATTTTTTTCCAATATGCACCCCCCTTTCTTTCCTATATTATAACACAAAGTAAAAAATACTCAATATCAAAATGAATAATTATAGCTTGTATACATAAGTGGGCGCTCGTGTTTTTTCAAGCTTCGTTAACAATTTCCATTTTTTAATGGCGCACGAAATTTTGCCGCCCCAATCCTTGAAAATAGCGACTTATTATGATAGACTGATTTTTACGTATTTATATAAAAGATAATATATGGAGGTAGCAGAATAAATGGGAAAACGGTTAAAGGCAAAAACCGATAAAAGCGTATCCGGGCCGAAACGTTTCTTCGGCGAAAACAAATTCATTTTTCTTGCATTTATTTTCTCGGCATCCGTGATGCTTTTTGTTTACTATTGTTATCAACTGTTCCCTTTCGGCGGGGTAACAATTCTTAGAATGGACTTATACCATCAGTACGGGCCTTTGTTTGCCGAACTTTATGAAAGGATTACAGGACTTAGAAGCCTACTGTATTCCTGGAATTCCGGGCTAGGCAGCAGCTTCCTCGGTAACTTTTCCAATTATCTCTCCAGCCCGCTCTCCTTAATCATATTATTATTCGGCCATAAGAACATACCCGAAGCGGTTGCCACAATCATCTTGCTCAAAGGCGCTTTTGCCAGCGCAAGCTTTGCCTATTACTTAAAACGCAGCCAGGGTCATAACGATGCGTCCATTACCGCTTTCGGGCTCCTTTACTCCTTCAGCGGGTTTTTTATTGCCTATTACTGGAATGTGATGTGGCTGGACGCCATGGTGCTTTTTCCGCTGGCAATGCTTGGGATTGAGCTGATCATTAAAGAAAAAAAGTTTGGTCTTTTTGTCTTTTCCCTTACAATGACAATGCTCACAAACTACTATATGGCTTATATGCTCTGCCTGTTCGCAATATTATTTTATCTTGTGAGTTACTTTGGAACCTATTCATTTTCAAGCACTTACGACAGCATCAACAAAGACAGGGATGCTTATATAACTGTTAAACCCTCGTTTTGGAAGCGACTGAGGCACTCGCGGTTTTTGGGCAGCGGCATGACCTTCGCTTTGAGCGGTCTGCTGTCTTTGGGACTTGCCGCCGCGATGCTTATACCAATCTTTTACATACTCAAAGCAAGCTCTGCCACGAACAATTCCATGCCCTCTACTTTTACTTCCTATTATACAATTTTTGATTTCTTGGCAAACCATCTTGCAAGTGTTATCCCAACAATCCGTAGCAGCGGTAAAGATGTCTTGCCAAATGTTTACTGCGGACTTGCCACAATACTGCTCGTGCCGTTATACCTATTCACAAAGTCTATCAGTATAAAAGAAAAAGCCGCCTATGTTGGGCTGTTGGGCGTCCTATACTTTAGTTTCAACATCAACTATGCGAATTTCGTTTGGCACGCATTCCATTTCCCGAACGACCTACCTTATCGGTTTTCTTTCATGTATTCATTCATTCTACTGATTATCGCATACAAGGCTTTTGTTCGATTGAAGGAGTTTACCGCTAAAGAAATACTGGGCGTCGGCGTTGCGGCTGTGTTCGCCATCGTTGTTATCCAAAAAATCGGTTCCAAGAATGTGAGCGATATAACGATCATTGCCGGTGTTTCCTTTGTTGTGCTTTACACGATGCTTTTTGCGATGCAGAGCCGCAACAAATTCCCCGCAGCAGCTTTCGCCTTGTTGATTTTATGCAGTTTTACGGCTGAAGCGTGTATCGCAGACTCGGAACATTTTTCCATGAGCCAAAGAAAAGCGGATTACGCGCAAGACTTGCCCGACTTTCAGACGCTTAAGACAAGGCTTGATGAGTATGACGGCGGTTTTTACAGGATGGAGCTCACTTCGCTCAGAACGAGAATGGACCCGTGCTGGTACGACTACAATGGGGTTTCCACCTTTTCCTCCATGGCTTATGAAAAGCTTGCAAATCTACAGAGCAAGCTGGGTATGGCAAGCAATTATATCAACAGCTATACTTATAATTCACAAACGCCCGTATATAACGCCATGCATTCGCTCAAGTATATTGTAAACAACAACGAAGACATTGCGATGAACCCTATCTTCTATCAATCACTTTTCAGTAAAGATAAATTCACGGCATACAAAAATCTTTACGCCTTACCCATTGCATATTGTGCCGATGCGGCTGTGCTCGAATGGGAACACACATCCGATAATCCTTTTGTTGTTCAGGCAGATTACTTTACAAAGGCACCCGGTACCGAAAGTCCTTTTGCACAACTGCCCATAACAGATGCGGAATACATGAATGTGGATGAGATCTATTCCGGTTTTAACACCGGTGAGTTTTATTTTTACAGAACAGATCCCGACAACGACGCAACCGTGACGTTTGTTATAACCCCCGAAGTAACTCAAAGTTGCTATATCTATGTGAAATCTTCCCATGTTGAGAAAGTCATTGTCTCAGGCAATGATTTCGTTCTCACACACAATGATGACCGCGGAGCAAATCTTGATATCGGCTCGCACGAAGCCGGCGAGGAAATCAGGGTAGAACTTCCCATTTCCGAAGGAAAATCCGGTAATATCAGCTTGTACGCTTACGGTCTTGATACCGCGAAGTTTGCAGAGGGTTACAACAAGCTCAAAACAGGAGGACTTGAAGTAACCAAGTTTGAAGACACAAATATTGTCGGCACCGTTTATGCGCCCGCAAACAGCATTCTCTATACCTCTATCCCCTATGATGAGGGGTGGATCGTTACGGTTAACGGCGAACAAGTAAACAGCAGCAAACTACTCAAAATCGGTGACGCGCTGCTTGGTATTCCATTGGATAAAGAAGGGCCTAATACTATTGAGCTGAAGTTTGTGCCTAAAGGTCTTTATTTGGGCGTTTATATTTCGGCCATCACGTTGTTTGCACTGATACTATTCCTGATCGTCAGAAAAATATTCCGCAAACTGGATGAAAATCATCGTGATTACCCACAATCCGCTATCGATTTCCCTGACATTCCACCAATTGAACCGGGTAGTTTCAGTTACGATAATTTTGGACTTGTTCTGCCGGAAAACCAGGATGTTGCGAAGCTCCGGGAAACCTGGCCGAGAGATTTTGAAGAACCGGTATGGCACCGGCCGGATGACGAGCAGCCAAGGCCCAGAGAGATTATTGAAGAGGACCTAGATATTATTATTGAAAAGGCAACCGACGAATAGCACCTGACACCGGTTATAAAAAATGCAGCGTCTGTAAACATACAGGCGCTGCATTTTTGTAGATTGTTTTGCGTAATCAGACGCTGAATAAAATATCGCTGTAAATCGGGTAAGGCCAGTACTTGGCGGCTACCAATGTTTCCAGCTCATCCGCCGCTTGTCTTACCAAACACATTATTGTAAGCACTGTGTCGCTGAAATATTTTGCACATTCTTCGGCATCCGTGTAATCCTTCGTGTTCAGCACGGCCACCTCAAGCTCCAAAATGTAGTTGTACAAGCATTCGCAGAGCTTGGAAAGCTTTGTTGAGAGTTCGGTTTCATATTCCGTTGAAATTGTGTCGCTCAGCGCTTTCTTGTTGAGTGCGGACTTTGCAAGTTCGCTCGAATATGCCACAGCCGCCGGCAGAATATCCCTCTTCACCATACTGAGCATTGTTTGCGCTTCAATCATGAGTACTTTACTGTAGTTTTCAAGCAGCAGCTCACATCTTGACTCCACCTCTGCTTTTGTGAAAACTTCGTGTTTTGAGAACAAGGTGATATTTTTTGCCGATTTATAATACGGAAGAGCATCTGCTGTGGAGCGAATATTGAGAAGACCGAGGGTCTCGGCTTCTTTTATCCACTCTTCGGAATAACTGTTGCCGTTGAAGATAATGCGCTTATGGGTTTTGACGGTTTCGCGAATTAGCTCGGTAATTGCGGCATTGAAATCCTGGGCTTTTTCAAGTTTGTCGGCAAACCCGGACAACACGTCGGCTACGGCCGTGTTCATAACGATGTTGGGACCGGCTACCGATAACGACGAGCCTAACATGCGGAATTCAAACTTGTCGCCGGTAAATGCAAACGGTGACGTTCGATTGCGGTCGGTCGCATCCTTGGGAAGTGGTGGAAGAACGGAGGCGCCGATTTTGATTACTTCCTTGGCTTGCTTATCATACGGCGTGCCTTTTTCTATGGATTCCAGTATCGCCGTGAGCTGATTGCCCAAAAAGATGGATACAATGGCCGGAGGGGCCTCATTTGAGCCGAGCCGATGATCGTTCCCGGCACTCGCAACGGAAATCCTCAGCATATCCGCATTTTCGTCTACCGCTTTTATGACCGCAACAAGGAAGAGAAGGAACTGTGCATTATCCTCCGGTGATTTGCCCGGTTCAAACA
>JAAYFA010000129.1 GCA_012728445.1 Clostridiales bacterium
AAATAACTTTGTAGGTAAGCGGTGTCATTCGACTGTTTGTGAATATAAAATCGATTATTCTGTTTGGGTCAACCGTCTCGGCAAAACCGTGGAAGGTTTGGTAGTTCATCGTATCCGGTGCTGAAAACTTTGTGTCTTGCAATGTACTGCTTGTAACTGCATTATAAAGCCCGCTGCCTTGCCTAAAATTAAAATCTCCGGTGCAAACAACGGGGAGGCTAAAGCTTGCCGCTTTTTCAAGAATCATCTCTACGCTGTTTTGACGTGCTGCAGAACCCACATGATCCAGATGCGTATTCATGTGCACATACCGTTCCCCGCTTGCCTTGTTTTCGAGCACAGCCCAGGTACACACACGATTACAGGCGGCGTCCCAACCAAGCGACGGTTTTTCGGGCGTCTGCGACAGCCAGAAAGTTTCCGACTGTACGACTCTGTACTTGTCCTTTAAATAGAATATCGCGGCATACTCGCCTTTAAAACGACCGTCGTCCCTGCCCACACCCACATAGTCGTATTCCGGCAAAAAAACATTAAACCAGAGCATCCACAGCGGCGTTGCCTCTTGCACACCTAGGGAGTCCGGATAATACTCCGTAACCGTACGAGTGACAATCCCAAAACGGTTTTGGATTCCATGCTCACCGTCGCCCCCATAGAGCACATTAAAACTCATGACGCGAATGGCATCCTCGGCTTTGGGATAGATATCCCGCTCCAAGTGCATGGCGTAACCAATCTGATTAAAAACCATTGCGACAATGGCTACATAGGATACGATTTTTGCAAAAAAATCTTTCAGCTGTGTCATTTTTTATATCTCCAATTCTTTCATCTTTTCGCGTAGTTTTAAAAAGTCCGCAAAAGCATCCGGCTTTCGGCGTGGGTCACGCAGCACCGCCGCCGGGTGAAAAGTACCCATAAATAGAATACCGCCTTTTTCAAAGAATTCGCCGTGTTGAACCGTCACCTTAAAGTCGGCTGCGATCATCCGCTGGGCGGAAACGCGGCCAAGGCAGACGATAATTGCAGGACGCATCAAGCGCACCTGCTCGCGCAGCCATTCAATGCATGTCTCTTGCTCGGCCGTGAGGGGGTCCCTATTGTTCGGCGGGCGACATTTGACGATGTTGGCGATATAAATATCCTTTTCGCGGTCAAGCTCGACATAATCCAAAAACTTATCGAGCAACTGGCCGCCTCTGCCCACAAAGGGTTTGCCGCTGAGGTCCTCCTGCTCACCGGGGCCCTCCCCAACAAAGAGGACTTTTGCCTGTGGTGACCCGGCACCGAATACCACTTGGTTGCGTGTTTTGCTCAATTCGCATTTTTTGCATGCAAGGCATTCGCTTTGCAAAGTATCCCATTTATCAACCATCAATCTTCACACTCCCGTTTTTTAGAATTCAAAAAAGCACTTTTCCTTCAGTGCACCGGGATTGTAAAGCATCAGCACAATGTCCGGATTTATATCCTTAATATACCCTGTAATGGAGTCTTTGTAAAGCCGCGGGTCAATAATATGCAGCTCATTGCATGCCGCAAGAGACAAAAACGGCGTCACCACACAGGAATACGAGTCGCGCAACACCAGTATCTTTTTGCCTGCAATAAGATTGTTTTTGCAAACGCTAAGCGGATAATCACCGCCGGAGTAAGTGATAAATGTATTCATGGTAAAGTAATCAATTATGGAAAGATTCTCGCTGAAAATGAATGTTTGTTCAAAACTCCCTTGTTTGACGAATGTGCCCCCGGCTGCGCATGTAACGAAATTGCTCATGTCCGTCTGATAAGAAGGCAGCAGGAGCGAAAAATCATCTAATCCGGCATAATAACGGCCAACCCGTTTGCCCATGCTCCCGAGAAATTGATTTTTGTATATTGTCTCAACAAATCGACTTTTATCAAGCTGTGCTGTATCTATTTGAAATGCAAAAGATTCGTTGAGGTTTTCCGCTATCTTTTTGGCCGCCCAAAGTCCCGTTTCGGGTTTCCAGTGATGGTCGGTTTTTAAAAAAAGCGAATCATACGCCGGAAATTCTTTTGCTATTTCGTCCCGCAAATCAAAGGTGGCGACACCCAGGCCATTCAGTTGAGCAAGAATTTCATCGGCGTTTTCGTTCGAATAATCCTCAACGCCGGCGGGCAAACCTTTGTCGAATTTGTTGATTTTGAAAGGATATTGCACATACAGCAAATCGATGCCCATTTGCTGGAGTTGCTTGTTGAACGCTTGTATATGTTCTGCCTTTTTCGTTAAATCTTTTTGCTGCTTCATGATAAAAGTGATCGAACCGCCGTCCAGTTTGACAACCTCTTTTACTTCGCCCGTTTCATAAACACAGCGGTTGCCCGTGACCCTTTGCGTTAAACCATACAGGTCGATAAAAATATTTTTAGGAAAAACATTTTTGTTGATGTCTGAAAAAGTCTTATAACCCGTTACCAAAACCGCTTTTGTTTTTGCCAACTGCCCGGTGCCCTCGGTTAGATAGGATGAATACATTTTTAGGTACTTGTCCTGTTGGAAATACATCTCCATAAGGGTGCCCGCAAACAACGTACATATAATAGTAAAAAAAACAATCGAAACGCATAAATTTCTGCGTGAATCCCTGTTCACAATAACACCCCCTAAAAATTAAAATAAATAAACGGATTATACGAGCCCTTGATAATGTAAGAAATTGCCACCAACATCAAGACCGAAATACCCACAACATAGAACACATCCCAAGTGCGGTTGCGGTTGCCGATTTTTTCGCGCATCAAAACCGCTACCGGTGTCGAGAATAC
>JAAYFA010000402.1 GCA_012728445.1 Clostridiales bacterium
CACTGTATACAACCCGCTAAACTGCTGTTGCCGGCGGCGGCTGTTTTTTTGCGGAGTTCTGCGGGGAAAAGCCCTATCAAGGCGGCATTGCCCGGGTTGATATAACTGCCGAAACCGCCGCTGATCAGCACACGGTTTATGTCATCGGTGGTAAGACCCGCGGAAACAATCAGCATGTCGATGGCCGCGGCGATGGCTGCCTTTGCCAGCTGCAGTTCACGGATATCTTCCGCAAATATGCTGACTTCGTCACACAACTCAAAACTTTTGCCTGTGCGTAAAAAACCGGTATCTTCTAACAGATTGTTTTTTAATAGTTCTGCGGCGATATCGATTAAACCCGAGCCGCAAATGCCGACGGGCACTTTGTTGCCAATGGTTTGAACCCTGCCATTGCCGTTTACAAGCTCGTAGGAACAGATAGCACCCGGAATGGCGCCCATCCCCTGTTTGATGCTGGCGCCTTCGAAAGCGGGGCCGGCAGCTGCGGAGGACGCAAAAATCTCACGGTTGTTAAACAGCGCAATTTCGGCATTGGTGCCTAAATCAATCAGCAACGTATATTGCTCGGATTCCCGCCATTCGCTGACAATACCCGCAGTCAAATCCGCGCCGGCAAAGCTTGCTATGCAGGGCAGTGAGCGGACGGGCACATCAAAATCCAGCCCCAAGGCCGCACCGTTTACTGTTTGGCTTGCCAAAAACTCAGCTTCGTATGGGAAAAAGCCCAGCCCCGAACAATCCTTGCCGTATAACAAATGTAGCATCGCTGTATTGCCGGCAACGGTTATGTCCGTTATCGTCTTGATGCCATGCAACGCAGTCAGTTTATTGAGCATACCGTTTATTTGCTGCGTCACGACAGATTGCAACTCCGCTAGTCCGCCATTGACGACATATTTTACCCGCGCAATGACATCCGCGCCGAAAGCTGCCTGTTTATTCTTTTCACCGACGGAGCCTATAACTGCGGCGTTTTCGTCAATCAGGGCAACAACAACGGTGGTTGTGCCAATATCGATCACGGCGTGGATCTTCCCGCTTTTCTCCGCCACTAGACCACTTGACGACGCGGTCTCCAGTACGTCCATTTTTTCGGTGCTTAAGATTTCGACCTCGGTATCCTCTTGTAGCGTGATACCACAGGCAAGCCGAACGCCCGCCTTGATTTCCTCTTCGGAAAGTGCGGTCAACTCTCTTCGTGCGGGTTCTATACAAGGCTTTACTATTTTCACCTTGCATTTATAGCAACTGCCGTTGCCGCCGCAAACAGCGTTCACATCATAGCCGAGGCGCGTGAGCACTTCGAGAAGGCTATCCCCTTTGGCTACCTCAAATATATCTAATCCGGTTTCTGTTCTGATTCCAAGGCGCATATAATTCCCCAATCCGCCCGGCGGCTAATTTAATATGACATTTGACTTTTGTTCGTTCCCGCAGGGCATTGGTACGGGCAAGGACAAAGCAAAAATATCCGCGGCACAGCATTCCAGTGCAAAAATGTGTTTCGCCCGCTCGTCGAGCTTGGCAACATCGGCCGCTTTCATTACGATGGGCAGCGTTGCGGTTTTCCGCGCCAGACGTAAAAGCTCCTTGCCTTTGTTACTAACAGCGAGAACACGAATATAGGGTGGTGCGCCGTCGCAATCTTTTGCTTCAATGCCTAAAAACGACTGCAACACAATTCTGCGGATTCTCGCATGGGTGTATCTTTTGGTTTTGGCAAGAGCAAACAGTTGTTCCAAAGTCGTTGCTTTTTGTACAGCTTGTGCGATTCTGTTTTCGATACCCTCGGATATATCCGGCGCTTTGGCCAAATCGGCAGCGCTTATGGTGCGCATTGCATATAAAACAGCCGTTTCCAGCCGAGCGTAAGAGGCGGGCGCTCTGCCTGCAGCAAGTTCTTCTTTCAATACGCAAAGAGAAGCTTTGGGCAACAGACTTTCATAATCGTCACCGGCCGCAATACGCTGCCTGATTTGTGAGGCCGAGGCGTAGGCATCCGCCGTGTCGATTTGGTCGTGACCGACGCCAATGCGTTTTATGGCTAAGGGCTTTATGGTCGACTTAATCTCGTTTAAAGTACGGATATATTCAACCGCAAGAGTGTCGTTCGGGTTTTTCAGCACATCCGCAACCGAATGGCCGAATAGCTCACGCACAGCCGCTTCCCTGGCGGCCGCGAAACTGATGCCTTGCGCGGTATTGGCTTTGATTGCGCCACCGTTCAGCTGTTCTGACGCTACCGCTTTGGCGGCGGTCTGCAACAAAGCGGTATCCCCGCTTTCACTGCCGAAACTCAGCAAGTTGACAAACCCAAGCGCATCCAGTAGCGATACCGCGCCCCGCGCGAAAGTCATCGCCGCAGAACCGGCCCAAGGCGCCGGTAGTTCAACTACAAGGTCTACTCCGTTTGCAAGCGCCATTTTTGCCCGTGCGTGTTTGAACGCAATAGCCGGTTCCCCACGTTGTACAAAGTTGCCGCTCATCACCGCAACGGTGTGCGTTGCACCTGCGAGCTTTGTTTGTTCCAGCTGATAGGCATGCCCATGGTGAAACGGGTTATATTCCGCAACTATACCGGCAACAATCATCGGTTATCCTTTCAGGTTTAAATGTTTTATGATAAATCAAAGCCGGTCAAAGTCCCCGCCTGCCTGTAATCCCAAGGCACAAAACCCAATGTCAGCGCCGGGGAAGCGGGCGAAAGCGTAAAGTCTCTATTGTCAATATCCGCAAACAAGGGATCCACGAATATTCCGTTATTGTAATAATCTTTGCACTGCATCCCGGCTCTGTAAATTCGGTCTTTGATGGATGTTGAATCGCCGCTGAGCACCATACATTTTCTTTGGTAATCCCAGTATAGATTGCCGTCATCCACAAACTTGCCTTTTACCACGCCGGTATACATCGGCGAGTTGCTGCCGACGATGATATTACGCTTTAAGAAAATCTCGTTGTGATCCTCTTCGCGGGAAACGCGGACTTGTCCGTCACCGTTCATGGCAAAAATATTATTTTGCACGAGATTGTCCTGCCCGTAATGTTGATGAAAACCTTGGGATGAACAATTGTATGCAATATTGTTTTCAACCGTCATATAGGAGGAACCTTCATCCAAATAAATGCCCCAACCACCGTAGCCGCTGCCACCGCCGTAACAGCCGACATCATGCACCACATTACCGCTGATAACGGTATGCGGCTGTACGCCAAGGGTGTAAATGCCGCCCATGTCTGCAAGCCAGCCTTGCCCGATATCATAAATCAAGTTATCGGAAATTTTCAGGTAATCGGTCACATTATGGGCATAGCCCCACACCCAGCCTGCAGAAATGCCCGTATAGAATCCATCATGAATTTCATTATGCGATACCTCACAGTTGCGCGCGTGAACGAGTAGCACACCGATGGCGTTGTTGAATACTCTGCCGTACTTATAGATGTGATTATCCGTGACGGTAATGTCTTTCGTCACATTGTCCACATCGGGCTGAACATTCAAGCCTTCTATAAATACCGCTGTGCCGCCAATATTGCGGAACAGGCAACTCTTTACAGAACCTTTTTGGGTGTTGACGCCCATTTTAATAGCCGTAGCACCGATGTTTTGCAGCGTACATGATTCAAAAAACGTGTCATCCGAATTAGTCACCAAAATCGCCGGCGCAACGCCATATGCCGCCTGCGAATTTTCCAGCTCTGTCGGTACAATGTTCCAATCCGTATCCCTAAATGTAATATTCTTAAAGCCGATGCCGTTGACACCGTCTATTTTAATAATCGTCTCGAGCTCGCCCGCATTGAGCACGGTTGTTTCGATATTATCCGTGGCCAAAGGAACATAATACAGCTTGCCGCTTTGACGCGCCAAGTACCATTCGCCGGGCAGAGAGAGGGCTTCGAATACATTTTCAAAAAAGTACCGGTCCCCTTCTTGTGTCGTCATGCTTGTCGGTTTAGTCAGTTTGCAATAACCGCTTGAGGCATCATAACTTTCAACCGGTATCAGCTCATCCTTCCAATAATGGAGAATTCTGACATCCACATCCTGTATATTGGAAAATGCGAACATATCCGCAGGGTCCGCGTTAAAAGAGGTGTTGCCCTTAAAATAGTCGCTGTCGGGATAAAGCTGATCTTCGGCTTTGATAGATTTGACAAGCAGCTCCCCTGTTTTCGGGTAACGAGGACGGGGCAGACTGTTGTCCCCGTTAAACAGTGTATTAAAATCTTGCCCGGGGCCTACATCGGTTGTCCATACTTCGATACCGTTCACGATTTCTGTTTGCCAATCACCAACCAAAACCGCTCCGCTGATAACGGGCGTTTCACCGGGATAGGCTTTATAGGTATAAAGCCCCAGGTCCTCCGTATTAAAGTCCAGCACACTGTCCAGACGGTAAGTCCCGCCGCGCACCCACACCGTGAGCCCGCGCAGATCTAAGTCCGCATTAACAAGCGCCTTGAGTTTTTCTTTTGCCGTGTTTAAAGAGGCCAACGGGCCGTCTGTCGCTTCAGCATTCGGTTGGTCAAGTCTTCCGCTCCAAGCATCGTTCCCCAGTGTTGAAACCACTAAATCATATGGACCCATGACTAATTCCTCCGTTTCGGGATTCTCTATTTCTTCGGGCTCGGCCGACATATATACTCTTGGTAGAATGCCGGATAAAGTGAACACCACCATAAAAAAGTCGAATAAATTAATGCGGCCGTCTCTATTCATATCCGCACGCTCATGCTGCTCGCTGTTAAGAACAACTTTACCAACTACCGTCATCAAAATTAGTTTTGCGTCTGCCGCATTGACAAAGCCATCCGTATTGGCATCGCCGTAGCAGGCGCCGGGTTTTGGTATAACAGCGAACGACGGCATATTCATTGATAAAAGCAGCGTTAAGCTCAAAAATATGGCAATGAATTTTTTTATGGATTTGTTCATGGGGTGCTCCTTTCTTATGTTGGGAAGCGATGGGGGTCGACGGGGAAGTGATGGAGAGGCAATTGCTTCTCGAGACGAAGTCGCGCTTCACAACTGCTTTCCAATTATTCACAGCTTTCCCAGCTTTTCAAAACTCGTTTTCAGGTTGGGGTAAATTTCTTTATATAGCGCATAAAACTTTGCGTATTCTTTCACATTGCTTTCGTCAGGTTGCTGCGTATCCCCGTATTCAATCACGGCTTTGCAAGCTTCGGCAACGCTGCCATAAATTCCTGCGCCGACTGCGGCGAGAAGGGCAACGCCAAGCGCCGCGCCTTCTTTGGATGCGATGGTTTTAACCGAGCAGCCGTACACATCTGCCAGCATTTGGCGCCACAGTGTGCTTTTACTGCCACCGCCACAGATGGCCATGTTATCCACCGAAATATTCATCGATGCTAACACCGTCATACTGTCTTTTAGAGAGTAAGAAACGCCTTCGATAACCGCGCGCAGCAAATCGTTTTTTGTGTGCATGGCAGACAGACCAAAAAAGACGCCCCTGGCGTTTGCGTCCAAATGCGGGGTGCGTTCCCCCATGAGATAGGGTAAATATAACAACCTGTTGGCGCCTATGGGTGAGGTGGCGGCCTTCATGTCCATCAAATCATAGCTGTCGAGTTGTGTCCCTTGTGATGCTTCAATTTCCGCCTGACAAAAATTGTCCCTAAACCATTTACGGGAAAGACCGGCGGCCTGCGTGACACCCATGACATGCCACGCACCGGGAACGGCACAGCAAAAAGTATGCACCCGCCCTTTGAGGTCAATGGAAATGTTAGAGGTGTGTGCAAACACAACCCCACTCGTGCCAATGGTGGTAAATGCCTTGCCATCTTCCACAACGCCTGTCCCGACAGCCGCGGCAGCATTGTCCCCCGCTCCGCCGACAACGATTGTGCCTGCTTTAAGACCCGTCAATTCGGCGACAGTTTGTGTCACTTTCCCCGTTACTTCAGGGGATTCATATACCTTCCCCAAAAGAGATTTGTCGATACCAAGTTTTTCCAAAACCTCATCGGACCAACAGCGGTTTGTCACATCCAACAACTGCATACCGGACGCATCCGAAACTTCTGTTGCGAACACGCCGGTGAGCTTATAACGGATGTAATCTTTCGGCAATAATATATGGCGGCATTTTGCGTAAACGGTCGGTTCATGGTTGCGCACCCAAAGGATTTTCGATGCGGTGAACCCTGTTAAGGCCGGGTTTGCGGTAATTTTGATAAGCCGCTCTTTGCCGACCTTTTCTGTAATTTCTTCACATTCCTTGGTCGTTCTTTGGTCACACCATATAATAGAACGGCGTAAAACCTCACCCTGTTCATCCAGCATCACAAGCCCATGCATTTGGCCGGAAAGGCCGATGCCGGCAATTTTGCCGCTGTCCACACCGCTTTTTTTGAGCACTGCTTGAATTGTGGTAATCGTCGCCTTCCACCAGTCGGCAGGGTCTTGCTCCGCATAACCGTTTTGCGGCTGATAGAGCGGGTATTCGGCCGTGTCGGATGCAACTACCGAACCGGTTTGTGTGAAAAGAACGGTCTTTGTGCCGGAAGTGCCGATGTCAATACCAATCAAATATTTCATCTTAACAAATCCAATCCTTTCATGGGCTTGCGAAATGGTTTTTAGCCGAACATGATGGCGTTCATGATGTTTTCTAAATATTCCTGCCTGCCGCTTTCGAGCACGCCGATGACGTCGCCTTTTTCGAGGGCATATTTTTCCAAATCGGCCATTGTCGCTTTGCCGCTGACAATATCCGCACCTATACCGGTTTTATAGCTGGCGTAGCGGTTGTCCACGAAGCTGTCCAACCTGCCATCTTCAACAATTTTTGCCGCAAGACGAAAACCGAGCGCGAAAGCATCCATGCCGGCGATATAGCTGTGGAATATATCTTCATTTGTAAAAGAACCTCTGCGGGCTTTGGCGTCAAAGTTAAGACCGCCGTTTGTAAAACCGCCGGCTTTAATGACTTCTAGCATGCAAAGGGTTGTTTCATAAACATTGGTAGGGAACTGGTCCGTATCCCAGCCGAGAAGCAAATCGCCTTGGTTGGCGTCGATGGAGCCGAAGGCATCGTTGAGTCGTGCAACACACAGCTCGTGTTGGAAGGTGTGTTGCGCAAGCGTGGCATGGTTTGCTTCGACATTCATCTTAAAGTCTTTATCCAGCCCGTATTTGCGCAAAAAGGCCAATACGGTGGAAACATCAAAATCATATTGGTGCTTGGTCGGCTCCTTGGGTTTTGGTTCAACGTAAAAATAGCCTTTAAAGCCGATGCTTCTGCCGTAATCAACCGCAAGGCGCATCAGACGTGCCAGATTATCCAGTTCAAGGCCCATATCCGTGTTGAGCAGCGTATCATAGCCCTCACGCCCGCCCCAAAATACATAGCCGTCACCGCCTAATTTGACCGTAATTTCGAGCGCCTTCTTGATCTGCGCCGCGGCGAATGCAAAGACATCGGCATTGCAGGCTGTGCCGGCGCCGTGCATATAACGCGGATTGCTAAAACAGTTTGCGGTACCCCAAAGCAGTTTTTTGCCACTTTTTTTCATGAGGTCCTCAATAAAGGGCACAATTTCGTCAAGCCTTGCGTTCGTTTCGGCTAGTGTTTCGCCTTCCGGCGCAATGTCGCGGTCGTGAAAACAAAAATAATTGATGGAAAGTTTATCCAAAATCTCAAAACAGGCAAGGGCTTTGTTTCTATAAATCTCCATATCCTCTTTGCCGCCAAAAGTTTTGTCCGCCGTGCCGGGGCCGAACATATCGGAACCCTCCCCACAAAGCGTGTGCCAGTAGGAGGCGGCGAACTTCATCTGCTCGCGCATGGTCTTGCCGTTAATGACTTCTTCGGGGTTGTAATAGCGGAATGCGAGTGGATTTTTCGACTGTGCGCCTTCGTACTTAATCTGAGGTATGGCTGCAAAAATTTCTTTCATAATTATTCTCCCCCGTTAAAATTTTATTTGCGCTTGAAATATTAGTTAGACAACTATATAATATATGAGTTACGAAACGGTTTCAAGCTAAATATATCAACGGAGGCAGAAAACATTGAAAATTCTGGTTATCAACGCAGGAAGCTCATCTTTAAAGTACCAATTGATCAGTATGACGACGGAAAACATCTTGGCCAAGGGCGTATGTGAGCGCATAGGGCTCGGTGGCAGAGTTGAAGGCAAAAACGATAAGGGTATATCCTTTGGGTATGACATTGAGCTCAAAGACCACACAGCGGCCTTTTTGGAAGTCAAAAAGGTGCTGACCGAAGGAGAAGCCAAAGTAATTGACGACCTTTCCGAAATCGGCGCAGTAGGACATCGAGTTGTCCAAGGCGGCTCTGTTTTTAACGCAAGCGTGCTTATTAACGAAGATGTTGTTGACAACATCGAAAAGCTGAGTGACCTTGCTCCTTTGCACAACCCGGCGCACATTCAGGGCATCCGCGCTTGCCGCAATGTTTTTGGCGAAAACGTACCCGAAGTCGCTGTTTTTGACAACGCATTCCATTCCACCATGCCGCCGGAGGTTTATATATTCCCCATCCCCTATGAATACTACGAAAAATATAAAATCCGCCGCTATGGTTTCCACGGCACATCGCACCGTTTTGTCAGCAATCGCTGCGCCGAGCTGATGGACCGCAATATAAGCGAACTGAAAATCATTACCTGCCACCTTGGCAACGGTTGCTCGATAACAGCCGTGATGAACGGTCAAGTGTTGGATACCAGCATGGGGCTCACCCCTCTTGACGGTTTTATGATGGGGACACGCAGCGGCGGAGTAGACCCTTCCGCAGTGCTTTACCTGCAGGAAAAAGAAGGTTGGTCGCCCGACGAAACCGATACGGTGCTGAACAAAAAATCCGGTATCCTTGGTATCTCAGGCGTTTCCAGTGATGACCGTGATGTGAAGGCTGCAGCGCTTGCCGGCAACAAAAGAGCCGCGCTTGCCAGAAAAATGCAACGTTACCAAATACGCAAGTATGTCGGCAGTTATGCTGCTGCAATGGACGGCGTTGATGCAATTGTTTTCACCGGCGGCATCGGCGAAAATACACGTGATCTAAGAGCGAGCGTATGCGACAATCTCTCCTTCTTCGGTATAAAAATCGATGATGAGCAGAACAAGCTGCTCGTAAAAGGCAAAGAGGGCGAGCTGTCCACCACGGAATCGAAAGTCAAAGTCTTTGTTATTCCGACCAACGAAGAGCTTGTTATCGCCAGAGATACAAAAGAAATTGTTGAATCCCTTCGCACGACCATCAAGGACGATGACGAATAAACCGTAACGTTGAAAGAGGTGCGTCATGCTTGATTTAGACATCGAACAATTTTGGGACGACGACGATAAAGCGCACGAAGACGGATGCTTTGGTAAAGAGGCGCCGCAGGTGGCGCTTGGCATCCGCATGAGCGAAGAGTGCGTGTTTGCGGAGCTTGGTGAAGAAGGCAACCCCTGGGGCGAAATCCCGCGTGAACGCCGCATGGAACTGAACAAACGATACAACGAGAAAGCAAGAAAAATTGTTGGCAGAGATTTGTTGCCTGAATATATTGCACCCGCAACCGATAACTTTCCTGCATTCCGCAGAATAGGCGAAGTCTTCGACGGTGAATATTTGTTTGACGGCAACTCCGAATGGCTCAAGGGCAACTGCGACACGCCGGCGGCGCTTGAAAAACTACTGGATAAAATTGACGAGATGGATTTCCGCAGTTTTATTCTGCCAATCAACTGGGAAAGTGAAAAGAAGCGGTTGTTTGAAAAATGCGGCAAAAAGCCTGCTCAGTTTGCTGGTGTGCGCGGTCCGGTAACGCTCGCAACTTCTATTTACGGGGTCGAAAACCTGATCTTTCTGATTTACGACTACCCGGATTTGGCAAAGCGATTCAGTGATACGATAGCCAAAGTCCTAATCGACTATATTGAATTATTTATTGAAGAATCCGGCCAGACACAGGATAACTTTCGGCACGGTTTCGGCTTTGCGGACGACAACTGCTGCCTGCTGACGGCGGACATGTACGAATTCTTCGGTCTACCAATACTACAAAAGGTATTTGCAAAGACCTCTCCCCTCCCCGGTGACAGCCGCTACCAACACTCCGACTCCGCGATGGGGCATCTATTACCGCTACTCGCGCAAACCGGGCTTACCGGCTGCAACTTTGGCCCAACAGTGATGATATCCGAAATACGCAAATATATGAAGAATGCCACCATTGACGGTGCACTGGCACCTTTCACGTTTATGAACAACGACGAATCACAAATTATTGCGGAGGTTAAAAGGGACTGCGAAATGGCACGGGTGGACGATATTCGGGGTGTAAACCTTACCACCGCGGGTTCCATCAATAATGGCTCGCTTTTGACGAGTATGAGGACTGTTATGGCGGCAATACAAAAATACGGGAGATATTAGTATATAATGTTCATTGGGTTACTTTATGGTATTCACAGTGGACTTAGGCTTGTAGAAGAAGTAAGAGCTAACATCTCACACAGGTGGTTTTTTGGATACAATCTTGAAGATAAAATTCCGGATGCCGGCGTCGTCCAGTAAAATCGTATCAGAAGGTTTAACGCAACAGATATACCGCAACAAATATTCGATGAAATTGCACGACAAACAATTCATCACAAGTTGGTAGGCGAGAAAACAGAATTTAACCCCCATGAAGCCGAAATTTCATGGGGGTTTTCAGTAATTTAGTCGCCATCTTCTTCAAATGGCGACCTTTTCTTTTCATATTCTATTCGCTCAAAAGCGCCTTTGAAAGCTCATTTCTGTTGCTCCGCTGTGAGAGTACTACAGATGCAAAGGTTACCGCACTCCCCGCCCACATAAGAGGCGTAAAAACATCTTTAAAAATGATGACCGACAGAATACTCCCTATCACACATTCCAAGCTCATGATTAGCGAGGCGTGGGATGGGGTTGTATATTTTTGTGCGACGGTTTGCACGAGGTAAGCAAGGCATGTGCTTAGAAGCCCCAAATAAAGGATGGCGCCTATCGTTTGCCCGCTCATGTGCCGGGGGACATCTTCAAACAGCAGTGCTACCACAAGGCTAATGAAGGCGCAGGTGATCATCTGTACAATGGTTAACGCGATGGCATCATGTTTTTTCGAATAAATACCCAATAAAGATATATGAACACCGAAAAACAGACCGCAAATCAAGGTCAAAAAATCACCAAACAACTCATTTTTGCCATTGGTGGCGCCAAAGATATTGTTGGACATAAGCATCGTAATCCCTGCAAAGCAAAGAACGGCGGCGATTATTTGCGTCGGTTTCGGCTTTATTCTTATCAATATCCAAAAGATAAAGGGAACAAGCACCACGTAAGCCGTTGTGAGAAGCGCATTTTTGCTGGCTGTTGTGTACTGAATGCCAATGGTCTGAAAAGCGAATGGGACATAAATTAA
>JAAYFA010000104.1 GCA_012728445.1 Clostridiales bacterium
GTGTTACCTTGTCCGCATACATGATAACCTCACCGCCCGCATTTCTGGCCGCTCTGCCGGTGGTCTGAATCAAGGCTGTCTCGGAACGGAGAAAACCCTCTTTATCGGCATCGAGGATGATGACAAGAGACACCTCCGGAAGGTCTAGGCCCTCCCGAAGCAGGTTGATCCCAACAAGCACGTCAAATTCGCCCAAACGCAGGTCTCGGATGATTTCCATGCGTTCGATTGTTTCAATATCATGGTGCATATAGCGCACCTTAATATTCATATCGTCGAGATAATCCGTTAAGTCCTCGGCCATTTTCTTGGTAAGGGTGGTGACAAGCGTTCTTTCTTTGCGAGCTGTCCTGATATTGATTTCGGATATTAAATCCTCAATTTGCCCTTCGGTGGGTTTAACGGTTACAACGGGATCCAAAAGACCCGTCGGGCGGATGACCTGCTCCACAATCCTTGCACTTTTTTCTCTTTCGAAAACAGCCGGTGTCGCACTCACAAATATTTTTTGCCCGACACGTTCGTAAAACTCATCAAAGTTCAGCGGGCGGTTATCATAAGCGGACGGCAGACGAAAGCCATATTCGACAAGGCTTTCTTTGCGCGCGCGGTCACCGCCGTACATACCCCTGACTTGCGGGATGCTCACGTGCGACTCGTCAATAAAAAGAACAAAGTCCTCCGGAAAATAATTGAACAAGGTGAACGGGGCCGAGCCTGCCGGTCTGCCGGACATCACCCTTGAATAATTTTCTATCCCTTTGCAAAAACCGGTTTCACGCAGCATTTCAATGTCGTATTCAGTACGCTGGCGGATACGCTGCGCTTCCAATAATTTGCCTTCGCCTTCAAAATAGGCTACCCTTTCCAACATTTCTTCTTGTAAAAAATGGATGGATGATTCCATTTTATCCGCTGAAATCACATAATGGGAGGCGGGATAGATGGCTGTGTGGGACAGAATATTCTTTACTTCACCCGTCAAGGCCTGAATTTCGCTGATACGCTCAATTTCGTCCCCAAAAAATTCAATTCTAACCGCATTCTCGTTGGAATATACGGGGAATATCTCAACAACATCGCCGCGCACCCTGAACTTGTTGCGGGTAAAGCTGACGTCGTTGCGTTCGTATTGTATTTCAATAAGCTTGTGAATCAAGTCATCACGTTTTTTATGCATGCCCGGCCGCAGAGAAATAACCATGCTGCGATAGTCAATCGGGTTGCCCAGAGAATAGATACAGGAAACACTCGAAACGATAATAACATCCCTGCGTTCGGAAAGTGCCGAGGTTGCTGAGTGACGCAATTTGTCAATCTCCTCATTAATGGCGGAGTCCTTTTCAATGTAGGTGTCCGTCGTGGGGAGATACGCTTCCGGCTGGTAATAATCATAGTAGCTCACAAAATACTCTACTGCGTTCTCGGGAAAATACTCCCTGAATTCGCTGCAAAGTTGAGCCGCGAGTGTTTTATTGTGTGCCAAAACAAGTGTCGGCGTGTTCACCCTCGCCACAACATTCGCCATGGTGAAGGTTTTGCCGGAACCGGTCACGCCCAAGAGCGTCTGCTCCATATCCCCGCTATTCAGCCCCTCAACAAGCGCTTCGATTGCTTGCGGTTGGTCACCGGTAGGCTCATACGGCGAATGTAAAATAAATTTGTCCATTGACGTTCTCCAAAGGATTGATAGACTACTTTTTTCGACTGCCGGGCTTCACAAGCTCATGAATGCCGGCTTTGCAAAGCGGACATTCTGCCGCTTCCCAAGACGTTACATCTGCAGAATAAACGGCTTTAAAAGGTACGCCAAAATCAATTTTTCCGCCTGTGCGGTCAACAATAGAGCCAACACCTGCGACAACACCGCCGGCATGTTGAATAAGTTCAATAACCTCTTTGACCGAACCGCCTGTGGTGACAACATCTTCCACCACCAAGACCCTTTGTCCAGGCTCAATGACAAAGCCGCGGCGCAAGACCACCGCACCGTCTTCGTCTCGTTCGGTGAAGAAGTTTTCGCAACCGAAGTGACGACTGACTTCGTATGCCATTTGAACAGCACCCATTGCGGGGCCGATGATCAGTTGAACATTGCCGTCTGCATATAATTCAGCCAAAGCAGAACAAAGCTCCTCGCTGTATTTCGTATTCCTGAAGATTCTGGCACACTGAAGATATTTATTGCTGTGCCTACCCGACGTTAGCAAGAAGTGCCCTTCCAAAAGAACACCTGCTTCTTTAAGAACTTCTGTTACTCTTTGTTCTGTGATCATATTTTATCCTCCATCTTTACATTAATTACATTTAATTATACACTAAATCTAAAGTTTTTAAAAGTACGGATTTATGATATAATAGCTTCAAAATTAAAATTTTGAAGCATTAGGAAGAATCCCTGTCGGGCTCCGCCCTTCCTGCCGCCAGCGGCACCGGTATTCTTCGTATAAATGATAATCTAAATTAAAATTTTGAAGCATTAGGAAGAATCCCTGTCGGGCTCCGCCCTTCCCGGTATTTTTTACATTAATTGAAATGCCTATTACTTTATATGACGGGAGGAGAATCATGTTGAGAAGCTTTATCATAAATAAAAACGATGCCAACCAGAGGCTGGACAAGTTTATTGCCAAGAGTCTACCCGCTTTACCGCCTGCATTACTGTACCGTTATATCCGTTTGAAAAGAATAAAGGTGAACGGCAAACGAGCGGAAATATCGTATAAACTGCAAATCGACGATTTCGTCGAAATGTATATCAACGATGAGTTCTTTGCGAAGCCCAAAAACCGTTTTGATTTCCTGGAGGCTTCCAAAGAGCTTCCCATCCTATACGAAGATGAAAATATACTTTTATTGGACAAAAGCGTTGGAATGCTCTCGCACCCTGATGAAACAGAATATAAGGATACGCTTATCACCTGCGTCAAGCACTATTTATATGGTAAAGGCGTTTACAGTCCCGAGGACGAGGCTTCTTTTACGCCGGCACTTGTCAACCGCATTGACAGAAACACCGGTGGAATCGTCATTGCGGCAAAAAATGCCGAGTCACTGCGGGTATTGAACGAGAAGATGAAAAACCGCGAGATCCGCAAACTTTACCTTTGCGTTGTGCGCGGCACAATGCCGCACGAGCGCGATTTTCTCGATGGCTGGCTAAAAAAGGATGAAGCTGATAACAAAGTCAAGGTTTATTCAACCGAGCAAGTCGGCAGCAAAGAGATAAAAACTAAATATAGGGTAATTGCTTCGGCCCAAGGGCTCAGCCTTATCGAAGTCGAACTACTGACAGGGCGAAAGCATCAAATACGCGCTCACTTTGCGCATATTGGGTTTCCACTGCTGGGAGACGGTAAGTACGGCAAGGTTGCCAAAAGCAACACACCGGGTTTTAATAAGCAGTTTCTATATTCGTACAAGCTGATCTTTGATTTTACGAGTGATGCCGGCTGTTTGAATTACTTACAAGGACGTAATTTTGAAATAGAAAAGGTTTGGTTTGCAGTCGATTTTCCTAACAATGTCATATAGCGATAATTTGACGCAATTTGTCTTAATTGTAAACTTATTTCTTATTTCATGTAATGTAAAATCGTGCTTGTAAATATCAAAGAAATAGTATATCATATCAATGTTATGCCGAAGATAACCTTCGGCTATTATTTGAGTAAAGGATGAATAAATTATGCCAAAAAACGACAATGGCAAAACCAAAGCCGACCAATACCGTGAGGAGCGAAAAGCCAGGCTTGCCAAATCAGCAAAAAAAACCGCAAGCAAGTCGGAAAAAAGTATGAAAATCCAAAAAATGATTCAGAAAACTATTTCCATTGCTTTGGTGGTAGCGCTGGTTAGCTTAATCGGCTGGAACATATTGGGTTTTACCGGCGCAGTGCAAATTATGACGCCCGTACTGACCATTGGCAGCGAAAAGATCAGTGCGAGGGATTTTAACTACTATTA
>JAAYFA010000103.1 GCA_012728445.1 Clostridiales bacterium
GCCGACAAACTTTTGCCCATCTTGCGCACCATGGCTGAAGGCCATGAGCGATGCACTTGCTATTTGCCCGAAGGAAAAGAAGGTGTTTGCCTTTTGCCGCTGTATATTTACGAAAGTTAATTCGACCGCTCGGGTAGCCAAATAACCCAGCACAAACCCAACAACGGTCGAGATCACCAGCCCGAATAAAACCTTTTCAACAGAACTTCGGTTAAATGCGTCGAAACCATTTAGCGATATGCCGGCACCCATCAGTCCCGCTATGAGCGCGTGGCTTTCGCTCGTGGGGATCCCGAATTTCCAGGCGGAAACGGACCACAAAACAATGGACAGCTGTGCCGCGCCCAATGTTATTAACGCTTCCGTACCGACGCCGATTTCCACCACGCTTGCTGTCGTTTGGGCAACAGCGCTGCCCATGAGGAAAACACCGAGGAGGTTGAAAACGGCCGCCAGCACAATGGCAACCCGCGGCTTCAGCACCCGTGTTGATACCACTGTTGCTATGGCGTTAGGCGAATCGGTCCATCCGTTGACAAAAACAGATGCACAAACAAGAATGATAACGACAATTAGTCCAATTTCCATCTATAACATGAATCCTTTCCAATAGAACGTTGCGCCGTATTTCCTTTCGCATTTTCCGAAACGGAATTTCTTTCACTTGTATTATACCGAATTGATCAAAACTATACAATACATGATTTTTAAAAATATCATACGTCACTTCTCATCATTATTATCGATTTTTTCGTTACCAAAACCCCCACTGTCTATGTTATAATATAGTGCAATTGCGTAAGATTTTTAATTTTGAAGGGGGTCTTTCAAATGACACACAAGGAAATGTTTGGCTCGGCAAAATGGGTAGCTCCGGAAGTTGGCTGCGACCAACCGACTATCAGGGGTGCATTCAGTGCGCCTGCCATCGAAGCGGCCGAAATCACCCTCTGCGGGCTTGGTTTTTTTGAGCTATACATCAACGGGCAGCGCGTTGAGGAGGACTATTTTGTCCCCGGATGGACGGATTATGAGGACCATCGTTTTGAAAACGGCGGACAGGAGATCACAGACCGCTTTGCCCACCGGATTTACTGTGTAAAATACGATATTACGCCGTTTATAAAAGCAGGGGAAAACATCATTGGCGTAATGCTGGGTGCCGGGTGGTACAAAGAAATTGGCTATGGGGATGTCAAGCTTTGTTATACGATGACCCTCACCGGTCACGATGGAAATACCCAAACCATTCACAGCAACACCGACCTTAAATGGGCACAAAGCCCAATAACACAAAGCCGAATGCTCAAAGGTGAAACGCATGACTACCGCCTGGAAGCAGCCGGTTGGAACACACCGGGTTTTGACGATTCCGCCTGGCAGCAGGTTAAAGAAGTCCGCGCGCCGGAAAGTGACTTTTTACTGTGGGACTGCCCGCCCGACAGGGTAATACGAAAGCTTGCGCCAAAGGTCGTTAAACGCTTTTTAAATTACACCATTTATGACGCAGGCGAAAACATTACAGGCTGGCCCGTTATCGAACTCCTCGGCAAAAAGGGCAGCAAAGCGGTTGCGTATTATACGGAGGAACTCGGCAAAACAGGGCTCCTGAATTCCGCCACATACACCTACAAACATTCACGCAAAAGGATGCAGATGGACACCTACATCAGCGACGGCAAAAAGCACCGGGTCCATCCCCATTTTGTGTGGCACGCTTTTCGATATTTCTCCGTCACCAACAATGCCCGACCGCTGTCCGTCGCAGTGGTGCACAGCAATGTTGCGGTTACCTCCGCCTTCGAATGCGGCAATAAAAATCTGAACTGGCTGTATGATGCCTTTATTCGCACGCAGCTGTGCAACATGCACGCGGGCATCCCCTCCGACTGTCCTCAGCGCGAGGGCAGGGGCTACACGGGCGACGGCCAGCTTGTTTGCGACGCCGCCATGCTGTTGCTGGATGGGCAAAAGTTTTATAAAAAGTGGTTAGGCGACATTGCCGACTGCCAAGACAAAAAAACCGGCCATGTGCAGTACACCGCTCCGTACTGGCCTTCCGGCGGCGGGCCGGGCGGCTGGGGCTGCGCGATTGTGGAGGTACCCTACACCTACTACCTGCACTACGGTGACAAAACGGTGCTGAAGGACTTCTTCCCAAAAATGCTCCGATACTTCGATTATTTAGAAGCACACAGCGAGGACGGGCTTATTACAAGCGATTACCCGGGTGCCTGGTGCCTCGGCGACTGGTGCACACCGGACGACATTAAAATACCGGCACCGCTTGTCAATAACTATTTTTATATTAAGTCCCTGTTCCGTGTGCTCGAAATCGCCTCGATTATCGGTCGGGAGGATATTTTCCCTGAGATGGAAAAGCGCATTACCGAAAGGAAAGCAGCAATTGAAAAAACTTATTACAACGCAGATACAGGCGACTTTGCCGACGATATACAAGGTGCAAACTCCTTTGCGGTAGATATTGGGCTCGGCGGCGAGAAAACTTTTAACAATATTACAGAAAAATATAGAAAGCTTGGCATGTACGACACCGGCATTTTCGGCACGGATATTTTAACAAGAATCCTTTTTGAGCGCACTCAAGGGCAATTGGCCTTCGATTTGCTCGCCGGAGAAAAGAAAGTATCCTTCCACACC
>JAAYFA010000052.1 GCA_012728445.1 Clostridiales bacterium
AGGGCACTTTTAAGTGGGGAGTAAGCACTTCGCAAAGCTATTTTCCCTCGGACAATACAGAGTTTTTCAAAGATAACGATTTAACTATACTCAAATGGCTCGAACAGTACTCCAAAGATACCACTGAGACCTACCTGAGAAGCTTTTTAGGCAGAATGCTTTTTACTCAGGAGGAGGTTTTTAAGCCCGTTAAGGTGCTTTCGGGCGGAGAGAAGGTCAGATGTATGTTGTCGAGAATGATGATGTTCGGTGCGAATGTGCTCGTTTTGGACCAGCCCACAAATCATCTCGACTTGGAGGCTATAACGGCGCTGAACAACGGACTTATCGACTTTGAGGGCAACGTGCTTTTTTCATGCCACGACCACGAATTCATACAAACCGTAGCCAACAGGATAATAGAAATAACACAAGACGGAATAAAGGATAAAATGTGTACTTATGACGAATACAATAGCATCGAGTGAAGATTTACAGCAAGCAAAAACCCATAGGGTCCCTCCCTACAATATAGCCGACGCGCACGCTCATATTTTCCCTGCCAAGGTTAGCGAAAAAGCTACGATAGCCATCAGTGAATTTTACAGCCTGCCTTATAATCATATAGGTACCGCGCAAGAGCTTGTGCATAGCGAACAGGCAATCAGAATGACCAAATGCATAGTATGTTCTTCGGCAACCACACCGCATCAGGTGCAGCGTATAAACGATTTTATAAAAGGGCAATGCGATGAGCATACCGAGTTTGTGGGCTTGGGCACGCTGCATCCGTACATGGAGGATGCCGAAAGCGAGATAGTCAGAATTATCGAACTCGGGCTTCACGGCATAAAACTGCATCCCGATTTTCAGAAATTTGACATAGATGATGAGCGTGCGATACCAATGTATAGATTGGTGAGCAAATACAAACTTCCCATCCTGTTCCATTCGGGCGATGCGGTAAGTCCGTGTTCACGTGTGGAAAAGCTGAGTAAGGTAGCCAAGATGTTTCCCGAACTGCGTTGCATTGCGGCTCATTTCGGAGGATACCTCAATTGGAGCAGCGTTCCGAAGGACTTAAAGCTCGACAATATGTATTTTGATACGTCAAGTACGCTTTTCAGCCTGGATTACGATACCGCACGTGATATGATAAGAGATATAGGGGTCGAAAAATTCATGTTCGGTACCGATTTCCCTCTGTGGGATCCCGCGGAGGAGATGGACAGATATTATTCGATGTATCTAAGCGAAGAAGAAAACAGTAAAATACTTTATGAGAACTTTGAAAAATTCTATAATGTCCAGGTGAACTGAATGTTTGAAAAACAGACGTTTTTTGCCGAGAATTATAATACGGGCGCAAAACGGCAAAGGCTTCATCTTATTTTGAAAATAACGTGTCTTGCGGCTGTCGGTATTCTTTTGCTGTTTATAGCTTATGCGTCGTATTTGCAAAGCAAGTATCTTTCTCTGGGATTGTTCGATAAAAAGATAGCCGCTGTCGAAATAATAGAGTATGAAAAGGAACCGTTTCGTTCGGGAGTAAAAAACGGAGCCATTATAACGGATATCGGCACGCTGGACCTTTTAATGCGCGAACTGAACAGCCAAAAGATATGCCCCGTACCCGAAAACCCCGCAAAC
>JAAYFA010000271.1 GCA_012728445.1 Clostridiales bacterium
GCCGAACAAATCACCGCCGTCTACAAACTGAACGTTGTAATGTTCCCCAAGAAGTCGGTCATAACTTGCCTTGATAATATCCTGCCGGGCAAGGTCGTTTGCCGTAAAAGTTGTGTCCGGTTTGGAAAGGATGACGACCGGCAGTTCCGGCTGTTTTGCAAGGATCGTTTGTAAAAAAGGCAGATGCGTTTTTTGCAGATGCTCGGGGGTGGGCGCGTTGTGGTCATAGTCCATTATAAAGCAGCTCATGTCAAGCCCGGCGATGTGTTCCGCCATAAAGGGCTCGCCTTTAGCGCCGCCGGAAAAGCCCAGGTTTATAAAATCACTGTCCAAATACCGTGCGACCATGGCGCAGTAACTGTTGGCGGGGCGGGAAGCGCAGCCGCCTTGCGTGATGGAAGAGCCGTAAAAGACCAGTGGCTTTGCTCGCCTATAGGGCGGGGGAGCGGTAAGGGTCGCGCCGGCTGCCAGACCGATTTGGAGTGAATGGACGCCGTTGTAGAGCGGGAGGTAAAAGGTGAGCGTTTTTTCGCCCTTGGCAAGGGACACTTCGGCATCCAGCCTTTTTTGCCCACAGTCGGGTTGTCGGGTGGCGATGTATTTCATCTCTTTGCCGGTGCCTTCAAAAATATCCAGGACGGCGGAACCGCTCGACGGCATGTGCGCCATGGACGGTTCGTTAAGCACTTCCACATGAGCAACCAGTATGTCGCTGTTTGTGTTAAAGCGGATGCGCCCACCGCTTGTTTGACAGGACAAGTCACGCAGGCCCTCGCTCATAAGAGCGCGCACATCAGCGGGGACACGGTTATATTCCCCGGCAATTAAGCCGTGGATCTTAGCGGGGGATTGTTGGGGGTCGAAAAAGATGATGTTTTTGTTTTCTTCTTGCATGTTAGCGACACTCCTTCTTTGCCCTCCTTTTCAAGGGTGGGTGGACGGCGAATTCTTCGCCGGACCGCAGTCTGATGGGGGATTAAAGCCCGTCCGTGGTTGACTGCTAATCACTAAAAACTATTTAACCACCCAGCCCAGCATCCCCGCAAACACCTTGAACATCATTTCAAATACCAAGGTGATGTTATACATAACAAAGTCTCTATCCTGTTGACCTTTGGGGGCAAATTGGAAATCGTCTACAAAGATTGTGCCGCTGTCGCCTTTGGTGGCCGCGTTGTCCGAAAAGCGTAGCTCAATATCGAATACATTTTTCAGCATACCACCGCTCGCCTTAAAGCTGTCCATGTTACCGTATAGGCACAGTGACGAAAGGTCGAGCGAGACGGTGTGCCACTGTCCGTCCGCCGGGATGGCGACACCGGTGGAGCCGCCGCCGGCTTTGAGCGGGGAAAACCAGGTGATGGCGTTGGTGTAAAAGCGCATCTCGTCAAGCATGACGCTTCTGCCGGAGGTGTTTTTGACTTGGAAGCTGACCATGGCGTTCATGGAGTAGTCTTGGTTGATGCAGGGGAAGGCGGTTGGGATCAGATCTTTTCTATACGTTAGTTCAGGCCCGAAAGCGAAGGATTTGTTTTTGCCCGCGGCGATGACGTAATCCACTTTTAGGGAGGCGGTGCCGGCGGATTTTTCCACCGTACTGTACGATACCCATGCGTTGCGGGTGTTTGCTTTGAAGGCGGGAAAATACAGCGGGTCGCCAAGGGCGCGCCAAACTTGATCCAGCTCGCAGGTGGTCCAGTATTTATCCTGAACATATTTTGCGCCGTCGAGGCGCCGCGTTACAAAGGCAGAGACACCTAAAGTAAAGTCGCCGTCTTCCGTGGCGAAAAGATTGGAATAATTATTTACTTGCGAGTAAGCGTAAGTGGCACTCCTGGGGGCTTTTACGCCGTCGCTCCATACTCTAACCGTGTTCGGCGCAACGATTTCGGCTTTTGCTTCCACGTAAATGCCGTTGGCACCCGCGATGGAAAAGCCGTAGAGCGGAGGGGACTCATTGTTTGGCATGGCGACTGTAAAGCCGGTTGGCTTTACAGCAAGACCATCGCCAATGTTGCTAAATTTGACGAGGATACTGTCGTCGTTAACGGTTGCACTGCTCATAAGCGGTGCGGAGTAGCTTGTGCGCTTGCCATAAACCAAACCGAGCGCGGCAAAGGCCATTTTATCGCCAACAGGTTTTTTGACCATTGGGTGTATCGCGCCGACAGCGCTCATGTCTTTATCAATTTTTTTCGTGTCATATTCTAGGCTGACATCATATATGGTTGTCATTGCCCTTGCAGTTGGGTTTTGCGCCTGGATTTCGCCAAGCTCAATGTTAAAGTTGCCGACAAGGTCGAAGTGCGCAAGCTCTTTGCCGTATTTATAGGACGCGAGCTGTGTGAAAACAAAGGGCATTTGACTGCCTTCGTAACCGAAGAGCCCACTGTAACTTTTTTGCATCAAGTTCATGGCGTCTGTATAGGCGCCGTGTGGGGCGGCGATATCGCTTTCGCCTTGGTACCAGATCATGCCATCCGGCTCAAAGTGACGCAGGGGATTGATTTTTTTATTGAAGTTCGCCGTTATGTCGGCATAGGGGTTGGGTTTTGTGCTGCCCCATTGCGACTGCGTAATGTACCGCCCGGCGGAATCGAGGTAATCTTTGACGGCGGGGGTGCTGTCAATAGCATCCCTTGAAAGCCAGGTGTAAATGGAAGAGCCGCCCAACGAAGCGTTGAGGATGCCCACGGGCATATTCAGCTCTTTTCTCAGTTCATTCGCGAAGAAATAAGCGACAGCACTCACGGTCATCAGCCGCCCCGTGTCGGTGGCCTTGTACCAGGAGGCGCCTTTGATGTCGTCCATCA
>JAAYFA010000290.1 GCA_012728445.1 Clostridiales bacterium
GGGCGTGTACGAAATCGGTCAAAATGGCGATATGCTGCTTTTGTACATTGAAGATTTGGATATGAACAAAGTCAACCGCCTCGCACAAAGACTGCGCGGCAGAATCAAGGTGCGCTCGGCAGGCAAGCCGCACATAGCGGTCAGCATGGTGCCCGGCGACGAGCAGCTGGAGCTTTTAACCAGAATTTTCGGCATTTTTGCGAGCAGCAGCGGTTAACTTTTCTATTCCGCTGCATTTGCTGCATTTATAATTATGTAGTAAACCGAATGCTTTCCTGCTATAATGATAAAAATCAGTTGTCATAGGGAGGAACCGAATGGAAAAAAGCACAAAAGACGAGCACATCCCGGAGGTTGATGAAGGAATTGAAGCCGAACTTGACGAGCTGTCAAAACAGGATAAGAAGTACCTGAAGCCGCGGGAAATGTTCGCCTACTTGCTCGCCGATTTTTTCGCGGGCAGCAGCCAAGTTGTGAACATGCAGTTCTTCTGGATGAATTTTTTCAATATCACCGGCGGGCAGTATGCCAGACTGACACTTTTCACCAGTGCCTACGACGCATTTGATGACCCGATATCTGGCTTTATTATTGACCGCACCAGAACACGGTGGGGGCATTTCCGCCCCTACCTTGTTATTATGCTGCCGCTGGCGATGATCTCCACCTTCCTGAGCTATACCCTGTTGCCCGGTATCGCCTCCCCGACAGAAATTATGGTGCAACTCTACATTACCTGCATCCTCGGTGGTCTGGTCGGCTCTTACGGCAGTGCGGGCAACCTGATGATCTATTTTATTACGCCGAATCCAAACGAACGCAATTTTTTAATGACAGTCCAGCAGTTCTTCGGTTATTTCAGCGGATGGTTGCCTTCTATTTTGTCTATTGTTGTCACCTATATCCCCCGCATGTATCCCGGCGCTAAAATGCAAAATATCTACAGGAACTATGCCTACATCTTTTTCGTGCTGGGCGCCCTTGCCGCTATATACAAATTCCTCAATACCCGCGAGCGCTTTCCGCTGCCTTCCCGTGAGGAAATGAAGGAGGCGAATATTAAGGATTCAGTCAAGTTTGCCGTTTCCACACGGCCGTTCCTCGTCGGTATTATCGCATCCGTTTTCGGCGGTTTGCAGGGTAATCTGCGCAACTCTTCCGAAAACTTCTTTTGGCTCAACAACACCGGCTCACTCGCCAACGGCTTTTTGGCAAGCCTGTTAACCGGTCTGCCGAAATATTTTATTACCCCCTTTGTGCCAAAATTACTCAAACGTTTCGGCGAAAGGAACGTTTATATCGCCGGTCATCTTTGGGCGGGCTTCTGCTTTGTTGCGATGTGGCTGATTGGTTATAATCCTTTTGGTAAAAAGAAAATGGCCTTGAACATCGTTTACCTGGCCGTTTCCCTCACAGTGATGCAAATTCCAAACGCGGCCAACGGTGTTGCCGGCAGAGTTTTGACGGCGGACACCTTTGACTATATAGAATGGAAGCACGGGGTGCGCAACGAAGGCTTGGTCAGCGCCGCCAACAACTGGTTTGGCAAGCTCAACGGCAGCCTGCAGGGCTTTATTGCGGGGATGGCCTACCAATTCATCGGCTTCAAACCGCTCAAAGACGGTTACGGCAACCTGATTCCCCAGACGGACCCCCACATCTTAAAAGGCATATGGTTTATTTTCGCCCTCGTCCCCGCTATATCCAAACTGCTCGTCGCCATCACCTACATGTTTTTCAACGTCCACGGCAAGTTCAAGCAGGACATGAC
>JAAYFA010000331.1 GCA_012728445.1 Clostridiales bacterium
GCTTTCAGCCACCCCTCCACCGGAGGGGAATGATTCACGCCAGGCGATACGGTCAACTAACCATAGCCACAATAAGAACATTGGAGAACAAAATATGAGCAATAAAAAACCACATCTGCTTTGCATTATGGATGGGTTCGGCCATAATCCGGATACTTACTGCAATGCAATTGCCGCCGCGAACAAACCCAACCTCGACCGCTTGATGGCGGAAAATCCGATGACCTTTATTGGCGCCTCCGGCATGGATGTCGGGCTGCCGGTGGGGCAAATGGGGAACAGTGAGGTCGGGCACACCAACATCGGCGCCGGCCGCGTTGTCTACCAGGAGCTGACCAGAATATCCAAATCCATCAGTGATGGTGATTTTTTTAGGAACAAGGCGCTTGTGGGCGCGATAGAACATTGCAGACAAAACGATTCCGCACTGCATCTGTACGGCTTGCTGTCGGACGGCGGTGTGCACAGCCACAATACACACCTGTATGCCTTGCTGCAGCTTGCCAAAGACAGCGGGCTTACAAAGGTCTTTATTCATTGCTTGATGGATGGCAGGGATGTTCCACCCACATCGGGCAAATACTTTATCGCCGAACTTGAGAACAAAGCGGCCGAAATCGGTGTGGGTAAGATTGCTTCGGTTATTGGACGTTATTATGCAATGGACCGGGAAAACCACTTTGACAGAGTTGAAAAATCCTACCTTGCCATGGTGGCACTGAATGCCCCGGTTTTTTCGGATGCGTACAAAATGATGGAGAAATCCTATGCCGATGGTATCACGGATGAATTTATTGTGCCTTGTGTCGACTATGATGCACAGGCCGTTAGCGCAAATGACAGTGTAATTTGCTTTAATTTCCGCCCGGACCGCGCAAGGGAAATTACCCGTGCTTTTGTGGATGACGCTTTCACAGGCTTCGACCGCGGCGAACGGTTGCCCCTGTATTATGTTTGCATGACGCAGTATGACGCAACCATGCCGAATGTTTGGGTCGCTTATGCGCCGCAAAGTGTGGATATGCCCTTGGGCGGTGTACTCAGCGCACACGGGCTTACACAGTTGCGCATAGCGGAATATACAAAATATGCACACGTCACCTTTTTCCTCAACGGCGGGGTAGAAACCGTTTATGAGGGGGAGGACCGCATTATGATCGATTCCCCCGATGTGCCGACTTATGATTTGAAGCCGGAAATGAGTGCTTTTGAGGTCGCGGACAAGGTTGTTGAAATGGTAGACAGCGGTCTGTACGACGTTATTGTGTTGAACTTTGCCAACTGCGATATGGTGGGGCACAGCGGTATCATGGAAGCCACCGTCAAAGCGGTGGAGGCGGTAGATGCCTGCGTGGGCAAGGTTGCCGCCGCTATCGAAAAACACGGCGGGGTGACACTGATTACCGCCGACCACGGCAATGCCGATAAAATGTGTGAGCCGGACGGTTCTCCGTTTACCGCGCACACCATTTTTCCGGTTCCTTTTGTTGTTGTCGGTTACCCGTGTGCACTCAAAGAAGGCGGTCGCCTTTGTGATATTTCCCCGACGCTGCTGCAAATTATGGGCCTGCCACAACCCAAGGAAATGAGCGGAACAAGTCTAATCAAATAAGCACAATTTAAATCCGCCTGAATACTCTGCCGAACACAAACTTTACGATTGTTTGAGGAGGAACGAGAATGAAAATATTCGGAATAACTTTTGTACCACGGCAAATCAGAGCATTTAAGATGATCTTGGCAGCACTGTTATTAATTGCAGATTTACTGGGGGTGGCTATTTTGGATACGGCACACACGCCGAGGGGGCCGGAACTAAACCTTTCGGGGTATGAACTCGTACTGGAAGACAATTTCGATGGCAATGAGCTCGACCTTTCAAAATGGCAGTACTACGGAAATGGTGCACGCCGCGGCTGTTTTAACGCACCCAGCCAAGTGCTTGTAGAAGATGGCAATCTCATTATCAGGGCGGAGCACAGAACGCATGGTGACTATGGCGAAGGCTGGTATGCGGGGATGATACGCACCGTTGAAGAATACACAAGCGGCTATTTCGAGGTTCGCTGTATTCTCTCCCAAGGTGGCGACTCTTGGTGTGCCTTCTGGCTCAACTCCCCGGGGATGTCATCGGCCGAAGCGTCCAACGGCGGCTTAGGCGGAGCGGAAATTGATATTTTTGAGGGTTTTAACTATAGAAACAAGCGGAATGTTAACTCTGTGGCTATTAATGTGCATGTCGGTGGCTACGGTGACGGTTTGGAGTCGGAAGCCCTCGGCAATTATAAGGTAAAAAACCCTTATACCGAATATAATACCTATGGTCTGAAGTGGACGCAAGACGATTATATTTTCTACATCAATGGCGTGGAAGCTGTTCGCTCTAACTTTAAAGACGGTGTTTCGCAAGGGTTGGAGTATGCGCTTTTGTCGCTGGAGATCCCTAACGACTTCAAGGAAGCCCCGAGCTTTACCACGGACTTTATAGTAGACTATATGAAAATTTATCAAAGGCCGGGGGCAGCACAATAAGAAGCCCGGCTCAAAGAGAGTTCCGAAATTATTGAGGCAAACAACAGAAAAATATAAGGAGGAACAAAAATGGCTTTACTCGAAAAAATCTTTGCCACGCGGCAAATCAGGGGCCTAAAGAGCTTGCTCATTGCGATTTTAACCATTGCGGAAGTGTTGGGGCTGCTCTTGTTTGACACAGCCATAACACCCAGAGGGCAAGAGCTGAACCTCGCCGGCTACGAGCTGGTGATGGAAGACAACTTCGACGGTAGCCAACTCGATCTTTCCAAGTGGGAATACCGTGCCAACGGTCCACGCCGCGACGGCTTTAATTCCCCCAACCAAGTGTTCCTTAATGACGGCAATCTGGTTATCCGAGCGGAGTACAGGGCAGACGGGGAGTACGGCCCGGGCTGGTACGCCGGTATGATCAGGACAATTCAGGAATACACAAGAGGGTATTTTGAAATCCGCTGTATCGTTTCCAAAGGCGGCGGTTTTTGGAGTGCCTACTGGCTCAATGCGCAAGGCATGTCCAGCGCCGAGGCATCCAACGGCGGATTAGGCGGGGCGGAAATTGACATTTTTGAATCGAACAATTACGGCGGCAACATCTTCACCCGCAATTCGGTAACGCATGCGGTGCATGTGGGTGGTTACGGTGACGGCCTGCGCTCGGAAAACGAGGGTAGCTTTAAAGTGCCCAAGCCCTACACCCAATACAACACCTACGGCATGGAGTGGAACGAGGACGAATATATTTTCTACATCAACGGTGTGGAATCCTTGCGGACAAGCTGGCAAAAAGGGGTATCGGAAGCACCGGAGTATGTCATCATTTCCGAAGAATTGCCCAACGAATTCACCGAGCAACCCGGTTTTTCGACCGATTTCATCGTGGACTATGTAAGGATCTATCAAAAACCTTAACAGAACTTTTATAGAAAATGAGCCGCCCTTTTAGGCGGCTCATTTTGTTTTTGCAGACAATTTACAAAAAAGTCGTTCTTCAATTTGAAATGAAAAGCTGTTGCAAGGCGAGAATAGGGCCGCCAACAATTTATCTCAAATGTTTTGTTTGCCTCATGACATCACGCTCAATCTGCACATAATTTGCATCCGTGCAAAATAGCGCAATGTTTTCCGTAAAGCCGCCCCACAACAGGATGGTATGGCTCTTGGGCCTATACTTTACTTTTTTGACGCGTTTCCAACGGAGAAAGACCTCCTGCCGCGACTGGGCAAGCATGCCCGCGCCGGCGACGGCCGGCTTGCCGGACATAAGCCCCAACACGACCGTCAAAGCATTGACCCTGCGGTTCTTTTTTGCCTGCCCTGCCTGTGTGCGGCAGACGGCGCCTTTGTCGTCAAGTATAAATTCCGCCTCATATTTCCCCCTGTAAAACGCCATGATAAAAAGCCAGGTAAAAAACATCAAAGCGGCAATCATCCCCAGCCCGTAAAGCGCATAAATGCTTTTGCCGGAGGAAAACCCAATGATGAGCGCAACAATTCCGAATGGGATGCCGATAGCAATCCCCAGCTGCTTCAAAATCACTGCATTTTTGAAGATAGGTACGCTGATCGTCCACTGCCTTGCTTGCATGGGTATTCCCCCAATTCCTCCCAAATTTTTATATAACAATCCGCCATCCAAAACAAAAAGACCATCGACTTTATGTGGTATAAACACACTTTGTCCCGGGGACTTTGTGGTGTTTGTGCGGCAATCACAGAACCGTCGTGTTGTATAAACAATCCCCTTGTAGGGGCGCACTGTGTGCGTCCGCCGTTGTTGGTCTTTGCCTTCCTCTTAAGGGAGGTGGCACGGAGTGGCGGAAGGAGTGCGTTTTTCGTAGGGAACTTTCCCGCGCGTCGCGGATTAACCCCACGTGTCGTTCCGCGTTCTTCTTTGCGTTCTATGTGACCACCCGCAGATTTGTGTCCCATTTGTTGGACTGCAAAGGGTTTTTGCTA
>JAAYFA010000265.1 GCA_012728445.1 Clostridiales bacterium
GTTTCCATCCCACACAGGAAGTCGGCCGAGTCGACACAGTCGGGGTCTTCAATTTCCTTCGGTGCGGCAGGCGTGTCCGAAAAAATGTCCGATGTCCAGTCGGGGTCTTCCGGTATTTTTATAGGCGCTTGCGGGTCAATAATAATTTCTGCCGGAGGCGATACGTCTTTACGGCTGCCTAAAATTTCCTCCGCTTCCGGCGTTTCCCACCAGGGTTGGCCTTCTTGTTCGTTAAACACAGAGAAGGCTTTAATCGCTCCGGTCGGAGCGGGGAAGGCTTCGGGTTCGTCCTCGCTCTCGTCGGTTTCTGTTGGGGATTCATCCGCGGGGCCTTCTTGCACGACGGATGAAAAAGACTCAGCCTGTGTATAAATGGAATACCCTTCCAACCCGGTGCTGTCGCCTTCGCCGTCGGCCGTCGCCTGCGGGAGATCGTCCGGACTTTTTGTATCGGCGGATGATGGTGCCGGCGTTTGCCGGTCATCCTCCTCGTTTAGGGGCTCATTCGCGGTCCGCGCTTTTACCTCGGCAAGTATTTTGTCAAGGTCTAAGTCGTCAGCCGGCGTATTATTCTTTTCGTTGTTCACGCGCTCACTCTCCAAAAATGCATTGTAATACGGACAGGTTCTGCCGTGGACTATGCTTTGTCGAAAGCAACGAGTCCTGCCCGCTGCCGGGCGGCTTCAAACATCAAGATGCCTGCAGCGACGGAAGCGTTCAGGGAGTTCAGTTTGCCTTTCATGGGCAAAGACACAATAAAATCGCACTTTTCTTTCACGAGACGGCCGAGCCCTTGCCCTTCGGAACCGATCACCAGCGCAACAGCGCCGGAATAATCCTGTTCACACCAATTTTTGCCGCCGGTTTCGGCGCCGTAAATCCACAACCCTTTTGTTTTTAACTCGTCTATTGCCGCTACAATATTTGGTACTCTCGCCACGGGCACATATTCCACAGCGCCGGCGGAGGCCTTGCCAACCGCATAACTCAGCGAAGCGGAGCGTCTTTTCGGCACAATAATACCGTGTACCCCGGCGGCTTCCGCTGTTCGCAAAATGGCGCCGAGATTATGTGGGTCTTCGAGTTCATCACAGATGATAATGAAGGGTTCTTCGTTTCTTTCTTTAGCGAGGGCGAAAATATCTTCTATAGTGGCATACTCATGTATGGCGGTAAAGGCGACGATGCCTTGGTGATTGCTGTGCCCGCAAAGGAAGTCGAGTTTGCGGGCATCCGCTTCTTTAACAACGATTCCGCGTTCCCTGCACTCGCCGACAATTTTACCCAGCGTTCCGCTGCGCTCGCCTCTTGCGATGAGGATGCTGTCAATGGTTCGGCCACTTTTTAATGCTTCCGCAACGGCGTTTCTGCCGATAATAATATCTTCTTTTTCATTCATAGGTGATAGGGTTCCTTTCTTCATTAAGACAAAGGTATGTATAACCAAGGTACTATATATAGGTATTCGAATTAAATTATTTGGAGTAATTATACCATACTTTGAAGAAAATCAACATATAAAGTGGCCGTTTTTAGCGAAACTCTTCAAAAATTCCGTCGCATGGGCAAGCCTTCGCCTATCCGCAGCTTGAGCAGCGCAAGCGCCTTTGGTTTTCTTCCGGTCAAAATGGTTTGGAAATGCGCCTATCAAATTTGCTTTAAAACTTTGCCAACAGCCAGCGCATCAAGAAAACTACAACGTAAATGACCGGGACATGGACAATATAAACAATCAACGCTTTTTTGCCTACCCAAGCGAAGGGCTTTACGCGGGTTTTGCTTGCCCATTCCGGCCAATTTTCCGATTTAACAAAGACGCCGAACCAGCTGCCGGCCAGAAATAGAAAGATACGCGGAAATAGGGGGAAGAAGTCGGCGGA
>JAAYFA010000349.1 GCA_012728445.1 Clostridiales bacterium
CCACCACACTTGGGGACGAAACCACACTTCAGGATGAAACGACCGCAGTTGAAGAAACGACGGTCGATGGCGAAACAACACTTGTGGGCGACACCACGGCAGTTGGCGACACCACAGCAGTCGGCCAAACAACGACTGCGGTAGCCGCAACCACAATTCCAACAACAAAGGCGGAAATTCTGAAGGCCTATACAGACATCCTCAACCAAGCGAAGAAGATGGACAAACCCGGGTTTTCTGCCATTGAGTTCCAAGCACTACCTAAAGAAGAACAAAAGATTGGCGGAGCTGTTAAATATTTACTTCCTATTGCCAATACTTTTATGACCGATGAAGCGAAAGCAAGAAAAGAACCTTGGGTTAGCCAAAAGGGTAGCGCAGATATGAAAGGCCTTCCCGTGAAACAATCCACGGAAGGTTGTTACATCACAAACCCGGCAGCAATAAAGACCGCATCTTGCGTCAAGCTTGCCAACGGCAATTACAAAATTACAATTGTTCTTAATGATGAGACAGACCCCGAGCCCTATGCAAAAGGCCAGGCAAAGGCCCCCAGCAATACCGGTGGTATGTTCCAACCCCTCGGAAGGAAAGCCATTGACAACGAGCTTAACAATAACAATACGGTCAAGAATGTCATCAAATCGGCGGAATATTCCTTGAAATATTATGATGGTACATCTGTATTGGAATACAATCCGCAAAACGGCCGTATCGTTACACTTGACCAAAAAACGAACACGCTCATTACGATGGATGGGACAATCATTATCCTTGGTAGGTCACAAGGCACCGCAGTGCTTGAAATGAACTTTAAGTTCTACGATTTCAAATATTAAAAGACCAACATTTTTAGTTTTGAGGGAAGCGTTTTTACGCTTCCCTTTTTTTACCCTTTTCGAAAGTTCAAGGGAAAAATCACTGTTGAATTAGCGGATCATTTGTTGTATACTCTTCAACAAGAACTATGAAGCCAACCCGTGTCGATTTAGAACATTGTATAATGCAAACGTATGAAAATTTAGCGAGTCAATTCCTTGAAGGAGGTTTCCAAATGGACAAACCCGTTTGCGTGATTACCTATGATATTGGCACCACCGGCGTTAAAACCTGTCTTTTTGAAATCGGTGATACAATTAAGATGGTAGCCTCCGCTATGGAGGTCTATGAGCTTTATGTGTTCCCCGACGGCGGCGTGGAGCAAAAACCGGCGGAATGGTGGAGTGCGATTTGCTCGACAACGCATCAATTGCTTGAAGAAACAGGCATGAACCCGCAAGAAATTGCCGGTCTTTCGTTTTGTTCGCAGATGCAGGGGCTGGTACTGGTGGACAAAGCCGGTGAGCCGGTGCGGGATGCGATGAGTTACATGGACCAGCGCGCCCGGGCGGAGCTGGAAGCCGGCCTTGGCGGTGGCTTGAAAATTGCCGGTGCCAACGCATTTAAACTGTTAAAATCACTGTACCATACCGGTGCCGTGGCGGCGAGCGTCAAGGACCCGGTGTGGAAATATAAATGGGTAGAAAAAAACGAGCCGGAAACCTTTAAAAAGGTACACAAATGGCTGGATGTCAAAGAATATATTATCTGTAAGATGACGGGCGAATTTGTTATGACGCGGGACTCTGCTTTTGCATCCCTCTTGTATGGGATACGTGAAGGCAAGCAGGGTTGGAGTTTGCCTATCTGCAAGATGCTCGGCGTAAACACCGCACATCTCGCCACCATCATCAATTCGACCGACAAAGCGGGTGAACTGACCGCACAAGCCGCCGCGGAACTGGGACTTAGCGCCGGGACAGCTGTATTCGGGGGCGGCGGAGATGCGTCGCTCATCGGCATCGGTGCAGGGGCGGTGAACGCGGGGGATACGCATGTTTACTCCGGCACTTCCGGCTGGGTATCGACCGTGGTCGATAAAAGCATGGTGGATACCTCCGCCATGATAGCAGCCATCGTCGGCGCACAAGAAAACAATTTTAACTATTTTGCGGAACTGGAGACGGCGGGCAAATGCCTGGAATGGGTGAGGGATCATCTAGCGTTGGACGAAATTGACGTGTTCCTAGAAAAAATAGATGTGACCGCTTCGCCCGAGGCGATCTATACGAACTTATATGACTACCTCACACAGGTTGTCGACACGATTCCGGCGGGGAGCGGCGGCGTCATCTTTACCCCTTGGCTGCATGGCAATCGCTGTCCGTTTGAAGACCCCAACGCAAGAGCCATGTTTTTCAACATCAGCCTGGAGACGGGTAAAACCGAGCTGATCCGCTCGGTTTTGGAAGGCGTGTGCCTTCATATGCGCTGGTTCCTGGAAACGCAGGATAAAAAAACGAAGACTTCTTCCACCTTACGCTTTGTCGGCGGCGGGGCCTTGTCCGACGTCACTTGCCAAATATTGGCCGACTGCACGGGCCGGACGGTTGAAACGGTTGACAGTCCGCAAAACGCCGGTGCTGTGGGCGCTGCGGTCTTGATTGCCGCGGGCTTAAAGCGAATTCCGTCTATTGCTCAAGCAGGCAGACTCATCCCCGTAACAAAAACCTTCGCTCCGAACGTGGCAAACAAGGCCGCTTATGATAAAAACTATGCCGTTTATAAAAACTTATATAAAGACAACAAGAAGAGTTTTGCGGCCTTAAACGGTTAACGAGGTCATCCGATAATCGGGCCGATAATCTGCGCGGTTTTGTTTGACAATATATTATTCAAATGATATACTCAATGATGACTCTTTGCGCGCAGGCTATGCCTGCGCGGTTAAATTCATCAGTCCCACCGC
>JAAYFA010000288.1 GCA_012728445.1 Clostridiales bacterium
AATAGGAAGATAAAAATCTTTACGCTTTTTGTCGTTTTTGTGCTGATGCTCGGTGTGTTCGGCGCTTGTAAAAGGGCAACGAAGGGCATTGTCATTACAGACAACGAGGGCAAGACCCGTGTGCTCGCCACGAACGACAAAGGCGAAACCATGACAGACGAAGCGGGCAACTTAATAATTCTTGTCACCGGTTTGGATGGCAAAGAAGAAACGCAGCGGGTGGCCATGCCGGATTCTTATGTGAGCGGCAAAACAATCGAAACAAAAAAATATACCGTGGTTATCCCGAAAGGCTGGGAGCAGGATACGGGTTTGGGTGATGTCAAGCTGATCCATAAGAAGACGGACGGCGAAATCAACCTTGTTACGATGGATGGCAAAACGTTGGAATATGCCATTGATGAGGCAGAGCAGTTCATGATGTCTATAGAAAATGAAGGGGGCACCGTGGAAACAACAGCGGCCACAATTTGCGAGGTTGAGGCAAAAAAATATGTGGCTAGAGCAGGCAATGGTAACCCAATAACTTTTTATATTTTTGAAAAGAACGGGACCGTATATTCGTTCTACACCGCAGTCGCTGAAGAACATAAAGACAGCGTGGATTTTGAAGCGGTTATAAATTCAATTGTGTTTAAATAGGCTCTTGAAAGGGGTTAAATAATATATGTTGTTTTCTCAGGATATCGGTATCGATTTAGGTACGGCAAACACGCTGGTTTTTATCAAAGGCAAGGGCATTGTCACGCGCGAACCTTCGGTTGTCGCAGTTGACGGGCGTAGCAATCCGCCGCGCGTGGTTGCTGTCGGCATTGAAGCAAAAGAAATGATCGGCAGAACGCCCGGTTCCATTACAGCTGTGCGTCCCTTGAAGGACGGCGTTATAGCCGATTTTGAAATAACATCCGACATGCTCAAGGCGTTTATCAAGCGCGCAAGCAGCCGGTCGATGTTTATGCGCACACGCGTGATGATTTGTATTCCCTCCGGCGTTACGGAAGTGGAGCGCCGTGCAGTATATGACGCGGCAAAAAGCGCCGGCGCTAAATATGTGAGCTTGATTGAGGAAACGATGGCCGCGGATATCGGAGCCGGGCTACCCGTGAGCGAAGCGATAGGCAGCATGGTGGTCGATATCGGCGGCGGCACCTCGGAGGTCGCGGTGATATCCTTGGGCGATGTGGTTACCTCCCGTTCCGTAAGGGTTGGCGGTGACAACTTTGATGCGGCCATCATCGCTTATATTAAGAAAAAATACAATTTGCTCATCGGTGAGCGTACCGCCGAAGATATTAAAATTACGATCGGTTCCGCCTATCCTTTTGAAGGGGAAGGTGCGAAGAACATCAAAGGCCGTAACTTGATGGATGGGTTACCCAAAAACATCGAGATAAGCGCAGAAGAAATTCGCGAAGCACTCGCCGACCCGGTCAACCAAATTCTGGACGCTGTGAGAGCCACGCTCGAAAAAACACCGCCGGAACTTGCCGCAGACATCATTGACAGAGGTATTATGCTCACAGGCGGCGGTGCGCTGCTTAGAGGGCTCGACAAGCTTCTTGCCGGTGAAACCAAAATCCCCGTTCTGATAGCCGAAAACCCCTTGGACTGTGTTGTTGACGGCACCGGAATTTGTCTTGAGAGCGACTATTTAAGCAAGTTGGGCGCAAAAGGCTATATGTAATGGGCCCGATTTGCCTCACAAAAAAATGCGCCGGTACAACGGCTTACTGTTCAGAGGTTTAAAGAATGCGCCGATTTTTTAAAAGCACAGGCTTTAAAATATTTTTGGCGGTTGTTGCCACTTTGCTTGTGGGGACGATCGCCGCCGCCTTTTCGAACAGTAAATCTGCGCCCCAAACCTCTGCCGCAGGCACCCTGTTCGGTCCTTTGCAGAGGATTTCCTCCTCCCTGTCAAACAAACTCAGTGAATTTTCGATTAACTTTAAATCCTCTGCGAGCTTAGCGGCACAAAAAGAGGAGATGGAGAAGGAAGTCGCAAGCCTTAGAGAACAGCTTGTGGATTATGAGCAAGAAAAACACAAACTCGATTTGTACGAGGAGTTTTTGGGCGTCAAGGAAGAAAACCCATCCTTTCAATTTGTAAGCGCAGCTGTTATCGGCCGCGATGCGGCAGATAAATTCCATATGTTAACCCTTGGTAAAGGTTCTTTGCATGGGGTTCACGTCAATGATCCGGTAATATACGGCAAATACCTTGTGGGCGTTGTTGTCTCGGTGTTGCCGACGCAGTGCCGTGTGCGCACGCTACTCGACCCGGCGGTCAATGTGAGTGCCTATGAAATCAGCACACGGGAAAGCGGTTTTGTGACAACCACGGTTGAACTGTCGCAGCGAGGGTTTTGCCGCCTGCCGGGGCTTGTCAGCACAACGGCAATTTTGCCCGGCGCCATCGTTTGCACGTCGGGTATCGGCGGCATATATCCCCGTAACCTGATCGTTGGAACGGTCAAAGAAATTGTTGATAACAAAGCGGATATATCGCTTTCTGCTGTACTGGAGCCCGGGGTTAAAATCAGTGAGCTCGAGGATGTCTTTATTGTGGTTTCCTTTGAAGGGCAGCTTATCGAAACCCATGCGGGGGAATAGATATGAGCCTGAGCCATGAAAACAAAAACATATATATCCGCCGTGCGCTCTATGCGCTGCTCCTCTTGCTTACCGCAGTGCTGCAGAATACACAGGGCTTGTTTCCGGAAATATTCGGTGTTCGTGCTATGTTGCTCATCCCTGCGGTTGTCTGCATCGGGATGCACGAAAGGGATGTTGCCGGGCTTTTTTTCGGTCTTTTTGCGGGGGTGCTGTGGGATGCTTTTTCTGCGGGGCCACCGAACTTTAACGCCATCATGCTGACCGTCGCGGGCTATGTCTGCGGCTTGCTCATCGGGTCGATTATGCGCAATAATATTATGACGGCGCTGTTACTCTCTACAAGCTTCATTTTTATTTATAATACCGCATACTGGCTTTTTGCCTATGTGGTAAAGGGTTATGACAACGTATTTGAGGTTTATTTGAGGTTTTATCTTCCGTCGGTATTGTATACGGTGTTCTTTATGCCGATCTTTTATTACCTGGTCAGAACCGTTAAGCTTAAAGCAAGCTGAACCGAACCCCAAGTGTAAAAACCAATGATACACCTGCGTGAAAGGAAGACTTTCCGGTTGAACATGAAAGAAAAAAAGAAAAAAGCAAGAATTGTGATTACGATTAGTTTGATAATCGGGTTTTTTGCCTTGTTTACCGCAACGCTGATAAAAATTCAGGTTGTTGACGGAGCGCTATACCTGGCAAAAATTAACTCGGTTTCGGAAAAGGCGGTGGTCATAAAAGCTGCGCGTGGTGAAATTCTTGACCGCAACGGCAATCCGTTGGTGACCAACCGTCAAGGCAATTCCATCGTTTTTGAAAGTGCTTACTTTCCGCCGGCGTCCTCCATTGAGCTTAGAGTGGAGATTATTGATGCCCTTATCAAACTATTTGAGGCAAACAGCGTGCCTTGGATTGATAACCTGCCCTTGGTACTCGAACCGGGCGGCGGCATCGCTTTTGCGCCGGATAGAGACAGCGATATAACCAGAATGAAAAGTAAAGATATGCTCAACCTCAACGATTACGCCACTGCGCAGAATTGTTTTGACGAGCTTGTTAAACGCTATAAACTTGAGAAGTACGCGTTGCCCGAAGCGATGAAGATAGCCTCTGTTTGTTACGAAATGAAGCGGCTGATATTCAATACAAGCAACCCTTATACCTTTGCACTCGATGTCCCGGGGGAACTTGTTGCTAAAGTTAAAGAAAACAGCACTTTTTATAAAGGTGTGGATGTTATCATCGAACCCTATCGGGAATACACGGACGGAACGCTGGCCCCCCATATCCTCGGGATGGTCGGCGCCATAAGTGCCGAAGAGTATGCAAAACTTAAATCCGAGGGCTACGACCTCAATGATGAAATCGGCAAAAACGGCATTGAAAGCGCGATGGAAAAGGAACTGCGCGGTGTTGATGGCGTAAAGACCGTTATCACGGACAGCGAAGGGAATGCGACCACAGAAATTACCACCCCGCCCATTCAGGGCAATACCGTGATATTGACCCTTGATGTAAACTTACAGCGCGTGGCACAGGATGCGCTCAAACAGGTGCTCACAACGATGGATACGCCGGTACCGTCCGCCGGGGCTGTGATTGTTATCAATTGCAACACGGGGGAAATTCTTGCGTCGGCATCATACCCGACTTACGACATCTCGACATACAGCGAAAACTATAATGAACTCTCCAAGGCCAAGGGTGCGCCGCTTTGGAACCGCGCTCTGCTGAGCACCTATGAGGCGGGGTCCACCATGAAGCCTGCGGTTGCTATCGCAGGGCTTGAGGAAGGGCTTATAACAAAGAGCTCCACGTTTTACTGTAGCGGGACGTACAACTATTTGGACGTAACCTTTAAATGCGAACAGCGGCATGTAAACCGGAATGTAGGCGTCGTGAACGCCATTAAAGAGTCCTGCAACACTTTTTTTTATGACTTGGGCAGAAGACTCCAGATAACAAAGATGAACCAGTACCGTACCATGCTGGGGCTTGGGCAAAAGACAGGTGTGGAACTCAACGAAGCCGCAGGCAATCTCGCCAGTCCGGAGTACAGGGCATCGATTAACCAGCCTTGGCGCGACGGCTATACCATTCAATCCGCCGTGGGTCAAGCGAACAATCTGTTTACGCCTATACAACTTGCCAATTACTGCGCGGCCATTGCCAACGGCGGCACGCTCTACCAACCCCACTTTGTCAGGAGTGTGCGCACTTACGACTACTCCGGCACGGTGCTGAACAAGGAAGCGGTCATAAAGTGGGAAACGGGTTTTAGCAAAAACACGCTTGATATTGTTAAAGAAGGCATGCTGCTTGTCGGCACGGAAGGGTACTGCCGCACCGCCTTTGCAAAACTGCCGGTCACGGCCGCGGCGAAAACCGGAACATCGCAGGTTATTCGGGACATTAACGGAACATCGCGTAAAGTCAACAACGGGGAGTTAATCAGCTATGCGCCGGGTGACAAACCGGAAATTGCGATTGCACTGGTAGCTGAAGGTTTCTTGGGTGGAACGAGAGCGGCGCCTATGGCTGCGATGATTTACGATTATTATTTTTCTAATACCGGAAAAGCAGAGTCGCCGCAGATGGAAAACATCTTGCTTGGGTAGTTTAATGAGCGGGAACTGGAGGCCGTATATGGAAAGGTGTGAAGACAAACTTGGCTAAAAAAATCGTTGTAGCTTCCGGGAAAGGCGGCGTAGGGAAATCAACCTTGACGGCCGGACTTGCCGGCGCATTGACCGGCCTTGGTAAAAGTGTGCTTGTCATTGACTGCGATATCGGGCTACGCAGTCTGGATTTAATGCTTGGCGTGCGGGAAATGGTGGTCTTTGACTGGGGCGACTTGGTTTTATACCGCTGTGAACCGCAACAAGCCATGCTCAAAACAGACGGTCCGGTGTTGCTTGCGGCGCCGCTGTCCAATAGCGACGCCTTCACGCGTGAAAACTTCAGGGGCCTGGTCAAGAGCTTTGAAAATTATTTTGATTATATACTGATAGATGCGCCTGCCGGGATAACCGGCGGATTCCGCCTTGCTGTGGGCGCTGCAGATACCGGGATCATCGTTGCGACGCCCGACGAGGTATGCGTGCGCGGGGGCGGCATTGCTGCAGATGAAATGATAGAGATGGGTGTTTTTAATCCCAGGCTTGTCATCAACCGTTTCAGTAAAAAAGCGGTGTTCCGTGACCGACTGTTAAATATTGACGATGTTATTGATGCCGCGGGCATACAGCTAATCGGCGTTGTGCCGGAGGATGGCGAGGTTGCCTTCTGCGCCACAACGGGCAGGCCATTTCCTGAAAATACACCGGCCGGTCGCGCATTTAAAAGAATTGCCGGCAGGCTTGAAGGGGAAAGTTTACCCTTAAAGCTGTAACATGATAGAGTAAATTGAAAAAGATCGGAGGTGCTGTCATGCCTAAATCAAAAACAATTGCCGCTATCGCCACCCCACCGGCTGCGGGAGGGATTGGCATTGTGCGCATTTCCGGTGATGAGGCCTTGCGGGTCGCGGATAAGGTGTTTAAAGCATCAAACAAACTGTTTCTCAGCCAATCAGATGGCTACCGTGCCTACCATGGCAAGGTTTGGGACGAACAAACGGCTGTAGACGAGGCGATTTGCCTCGTTTTTCGTGCTCCTCACAGCTATACGGGGGAAGATGTGGCGGAAATATCCTGCCACGGTGGACTTTTTATTATGCGCCGTGTTCTACAAGCGGTTCTCAACGCCGGCGCCGCTCCTGCCGAGGCGGGCGAATTCACGCGGCGGGCATTCTGCAACGGGAAAATTGACTTAGACCAAGCCGAAGCAGTCATGTCGCTGATTTCGGCTCAAGGCGACCGGGCGGCCATCGCCGCGCTGAATGCGCTCGAAGGCAACCTTGGCAAAAAAATTCATGCCTGCGCCGAACCGTTGGTTCGTGCGGCGGCGGGTCTTTCCGCATGGGTGGATTACCCCGATGAGGATATTGAGGAAATAGAACCGGAAAGTTTAAAGGCGATGTTTTTGCAGGTAAAAACGCAGCTCGAGGATCTTCTCCTGAATTATGATGCCGGTCAAGCGGCAACGCGGGGCGTGGAAACGGTCATCGTAGGCCGACCCAATGTAGGCAAATCCACTCTGATGAACCTTTTAACCGGTTATGAGCGTTCCATTGTAACGGAATACGCCGGAACGACGCGGGATACGGTGGAAGAAACCGTTGTTCTCGGAGGCCTTACGTTGCATCTGGCCGATACGGCCGGACTGCGTGAAACCAGCAATCCGGTGGAAAGTATCGGCGTGGAGCGAGCCATGAAGAAGCTCAGTGGCGCACAGTTGGTGCTCGCTGTGTTTGACGGCTCCGACCCCTTGACGGGGGAAGACAAGCAATTGCTTGAGCATTGCAGAGAAAAACGTATGATTGCGGTAATCAATAAAACAGACCTACCGCGAGCGCTGGACCTTGCATATATTAACAGCATAGCCGCTCAAACCGTTGAGCTATCAGCCATGAGTGGCGAAGGTGTAGACAAACTTGCCGATGCGGCCGCGCGCCTACTCGGTACGGAAGATTTTGACCCCGGCAGTGCCATGCTGGCCAACGAAAGGCAGAGGCTTTGCTGCAAACGGGCAGTTAAGTGGTTGGAAGAATCTTTAAGGACCGTTGAGCTGGGGCACACGTTGGATGCGACAGGGGTTTGCATCGATGCCGCAATTGAAGCGTTGCTTGAATTGACCGGCGAAAAGGCCGGCGAAGCGGTTGTCAACGAAATATTTAGTCAATTTTGTGTTGGGAAATAATGTTGGAGGGCAACTGGGATAAATGGAGTATTTTGCAAAACATTATGAGGTAATTGTTGTTGGCGGCGGCCACGCGGGGATAGAAGCGGGCCTGGCGGCGGCGCGCCTTGGCTGCGCCGTTGCGGTATTTACCATTAATCTTGACTGGATCGGCAATTTGGCCTGTAACCCCTCCATTGGCGGGACATCTAAGGGACATTTGGTGCGTGAAGTGGATGCGCTCGGTGGAGAAATGGCTAGAGCGGCCGATGCGAACACACTGCAAAGCCGTATACTCAACCTTGGCAAGGGGCCTGCTGTACACAGCTTGCGTGCGCAAATTGACCGCAGGACGTACAGCATCCATATGAAGCATGTGTTGGAATTGCAGGAAAACCTGGACCTTGTTCAGACTGAAATAACGCAAATCAATAAAACGCAAGAGGGGTTATGGCAGGTAAAAACGAGGGTGGAGGCCAACTACACGGCAGACTGTGTTATTTTGGCCACCGGGACCTTCCTTGCGGGTAAAATTTATGTAGGGGACGTTTCCTACTCCGGCGGACCGGACGGGATGTTCCCTGCCAATGAGTTAGCCGTGTCACTCAAAACGCTCGGTTTGCCGATGCGCCGCTTTAAAACCGGACCGCCCTCGCGGGTGAATCGCAGGAGCATAGATAGTTCTAAATTAGAACCACAATATGGTGATGAAAAAACAATAGCGTTCTCATTTTATAACGATGTTCCAATTAAGAATATTGAACCTTGCTATATTACCTATACCAATGAAGCGACCAAAAAGGTTGTGTTGGACAACATTCATCGTTCACCACTCTATGGCGGCAAAATTGATGGGGTAGGCCCCCGATATTGTCCGAGTCTTGAGGATAAGTTTGTCCGATTTGCTGAAAAAGAGCGCCATCAAGTATTTATTGAACCTTGTGGCGCGGATACGGAAGAGTTATATCTTCAAGGACTGTCCTCCTCTTTGCCGGAGGATGTGCAGTTGGCGTTTTTGCACACGGTCCCCGGTCTGGAGCATTGCGAGGTAATGCGCATCGGCTACGCCATAGAGTATGAATGCGTGGACCCACTTGCACTACGCCCGACGCTCGAGTTTTTAGATTTTGAGGGGCTTTATGGCGCCGGACAGTTTAACGGTTCGAGCGGATATGAGGAAGCGGCGGCGCAAGGCTTGGTTGCGGGCATTAACGCAGCCGGAAAAGTGAAGGGTAAAGATCCACTTGTACTCGACCGCGCAAGCTCCTATATTGGTACGCTTATAGATGACCTCGTCACGAAGGGTTGTTCCGACCCCTACAGGATGATGACCTCGCGTTCAGAATACAGGCTCATCTTGCGGCAGGACAATGCCGACCGCCGGTTGACCGAAATTGGTTATCAAATCGGCCTGATTTCAAAAGAACGCTATGAGAAGTTCTTGCACAAAGTAGAGTTGATCATTCAAGAACGCAAACGGGTTCATAAAGAAGTCATCTCTCCGTCACAAGCACTCAACGACATACTTGTTTCACGTGAAACAACGCCGATAGAAACCGGCGTGCGCCTTGAAGAACTGTTCCGCAGACCGCAGCTCAATTACGAGGTGCTCACGGCGTTTGATACGAACCGACCAGACCTGACAGGGGATATATTTGAACAAGTCGAAATAGACATCAAATACGAGGGCTACATTAAGCGCCAACAAGCGCAGATTGATGAAATGCGCCGTCTGGAAGTCAGACCGCTGGGTGAAAACCTGGATTATGCAGAGATAAGCGGATTGCGTCTGGAAGCAAAAGAAAAGCTTAAAAAAATCCGCCCGCTGAATGTCGGGCAAGCATCGCGGATTTCGGGTGTCAGCCCTGCGGATATCTCGGTTCTGCTTATTTGGCTTGAGAAGGAACGGGAGAATGGGAAGCGCTGATGTCGGCTTACGATATGATTTAATGTTTAAAAAGGCCTTCCCGCTTGGGAGGCCTTTCTTTGTGGAAGAGGGGGAGACCTCTCCATCTGTGCACAGACACCTCTCCTGTTGCAGGAGAGGAAAAGAAAGGAAAGAGGATTCTCATCCCCGGCTCTCCTATGTTAGGAGAGCTGTCACCGCAAAGGGACATCGTCATCTGTGGATCACGTTCCCTAACCTCGACATTCTGCTGAAAATTGAGATTAGCCGCAATTCAAAGAACCTAAGCATTGTTCCACGTGAAACAAATATAATAAAACATCGAAAAATCTTTAATCTTTCCCCTTTATATGATATAATTCGAGCAACAAACCTACATTACCATCCATAAACACAAAAGGAGAGAATAGATTGGGAAAAACAGTAGCCATCGTCAATCAAAAGGGCGGTGTGGGCAAAACAACCACTGCCGTTAATCTGACCGCTGCTTTGGGCGCAAAGGGATATAAAGTCTTGCTTGTCGACATTGACCCTCAGGGCAATTCTACAAGTGGTTTTGGTATAAACAAGCGAAGTCTTGAAAAATCTATCTACGATGTGCTGATTAACAGTGCGCCTGTAGAGCAAGTCATCATTCAAACCGAGTTCCAAAACGTGTGGATTTTGCCGTCGAGCATGAGCCTTGCCGGCGCTGAATTGGAGCTGAGCGGACTGGATAAGCGGGAATCGCGCTTGAAAATGGCGCTTGCGCCTGTGAAAGACAGTTTTGATTATATATTCTTGGATTGCCCGCCGTCACTGGGGCTCATAACCTTGAACTCTTTATGCGCGGCAGACACGTTTTTTGTGCCGATCCAATGCGAGTTTTACGCATTGGAGGGGCTTTCACAGCTGATTTCCACCGTCAGGCAGATAAAAAGGCTGTACAATCCTTATATTGAGTTAGAAGGTGTCTTGTTTACGATGTTTGACGGCAGGCTTAATTTGACCAATCAAGTGGTGGCTGATGCTAAGCGTTTCTTCCCAAAAAAGATTTATTCGTCCGTTATCCCGCGCAATGTCAGACTTTCCGAAGCGCCGAGTTTTGGCCGACCGGTTATGTATTATGATAAAGCCTCTAAAGGCAGCCAGTCTTACGACGCGGTTGCCAACGAATTCTTAAAAATGAATGGTCAAAAACAGGTTTAGATAGAGAGTTAAAGAAAGGGTGAGCAACTATGACACCAAAAATAGGTGGTCTGGGACGCGGATTGGATGCTTTGTTTGCGGATAACGCTGTGGAAGACGGCGGCTCCTCCGGCGCTGTCAGACTAAAGCTAATGGACATTGAACCCAACCGGGAGCAGCCACGTAAAAATTTTGATGAGGATGCCTTGAGTGAATTGGCGCAAAGCATCGCAGACCATGGCATTATTCAGCCGCTGCTCGTGCGCCCTCTTGCGGACGGCGGCTATCAGCTTGTAGCGGGCGAACGCCGCTGGCGGGCGGCAAGGCTTGCGGGGCTAACCGAAGTCCCCGTCATGATAATGGAATTGACCGAAGATGAGGTCATGGTGCTGTCCCTTATAGAAAACCTGCAGCGCGAAGACCTCAACCCGATTGAGGA